>JBAZDV010000033.1:0-8677 GCA_041654195.1 Candidatus Methanomethylophilaceae archaeon
GCGCTCTGGCCAACGCCGCTTCGACATCCATCTGGTACTGAAGGCGGCTCTCCTCGTAGAAGATCACCTTCATCTCCTTACGTCCGTATCTGTAGTCCAAAGGGCAAAGGTTGCTCATTTTTATCACTCGTTAGATTGATTCGCATTATAAAAACAATTTCTTGTACTTTCTATTGATAATGCCCCCAGACCGTAGATATTATATGAATGATACGAATAATCGCAGAATAATAGATAATAACTGCTGTTAACGCTGTATTGTCCAGATATGAATTATCCGATGGTCGTTAATCTTCTCGATTCAAACCATACCTGACGTAATCTTTATAAATAAGACCGTTATGCACGGAATGTAGTATGCCGAGACTGTAACTTCGGCGCGTGCGAATAACGAGTGTGGAATTATTATGGTAGAATTTGCGGAGGAAGAAATTCAACAGTTGGAGTCATCCGAGGAAAATACCACAGAAGTTCCCACCGAGACCGTAGAGACCGAAGAGACACCTGTTGTCGAAGAGGTCGCCGAAGCAACAACCGAAGCAAACGAAGAGAATGCTGAGGAACCCGTTGCCGAGAAAGAGGTCACACCGGTGGTAACTCCTGAGAACCTGGAAGAACTGGAACAAAAACGCAGCGCTCTTAACAATGACGCTGATAAACACAGGCGCCTTAGAGACGACCTGAACAAGCAGACAAAAGAATGGGTCTCCAAAAGAGACGCATTGAACGCACAGGTCCGTGAACTTGTCGAAGAGGCAGGTAAACACAGGGAAGAGCGTGACGCCCTCAATCAGAAAGTTAGGGAGTCAAAGGTATTAAGGGATGAATGCAACCAGAAGGTTACCGTTCTCACTGAAGAATACCACGCGATGAAGAAGGATCAACCTGCACCAGATAGAAGCCAGCCCTCGGTTAGGCAACTGAAGAAAGAATTCTCCGATCTTGAGAACAAACAACAGACTCAGGTCCTCAAAAAGAAAGAAGAAGAAGGACTTATCAAAAGGCTCAAGGAAATCGACACCCAGATTAGGGAAGTCGAGAAATCACAAGAGCAAGGTGATGACATTCGTATCAAGTCTACCGCTCTCAGAGAGACCAAAGCTGAGGCTGAAAAATACCATAAGCTTGTTTCTGAATTTGCGGAAAGGGCACAGACTGAGCATGATCAGATGATTGGTTTCTACGAGCAAGCAGATGCTCTCAGAAAACAAGCAGATGAGGCTCAAGCCAAATTCATCGAGTGCAAGAAAGCTGCCGACGAAGAGCACAAAAAGCACATCGAGCAGATCAAATCCTATCACGAGACCGACAAGGACGTCATGGCCATCAAGAGCAAACAAAGGGTTGTTCGTAAAAGAAGAACCGACGCAGAGTCCAAGAAAGCCGCTGATGATATCTTTGCCCGTTTCAAAGGCGGAGACAAGCTCAGCACTGAGGACCTTATGGCCCTTCAGAAGTCTGGATATCTCTGATAAAGATTCAAAAACACCTTTAGACCGCGATCTCGTATCGCGGTCGTTCAACTTTCTTATTTTTGATTACAGCTTAACTAATTGCACACGTCTTATATTCTACTATAAAAAGGGACTTATTAACAAGTTTTAAATACCTACTAACTGATGAATGGGACGGGAAAAAAAGGCTAGTTCTGTAGAGTGCATCCCATCCCTTCTGACTGGCTAGCCTCTTCCCGTAATTCTCGCAAATGTTTATTAGACATATCTGCATGTAAGGTTGGGTCTACATGGTTCTAGAAGGATTGGGAAAGTCCCTGAGAAACGCAATCGGTCGTATCACAGGCGCTACATCGGTAGATGAACAATTAATAAAAGATGTAGTGAAAGACCTGCAACGTGCATTGCTTCAGGCCGATGTCAATGTCCAATTGGTACTTGATCTCACAAAGAAGATCCAAGACAGAGCACTCAGCGAAAAACCCCCTGCTGGAAAAAGTCCCAAGGAATATGTCGTTGATATCATCTATCACGAACTTGTAAATCTTCTTGATAATGGCGAAGGTCTGAAGATGGTACCACAGACCATTATGATGGTTGGCCTGTACGGTCAGGGTAAAACGACAACCACCGGTAAATTGGCCCAGCTTTTCACTAAAAAAGGATTTAGGGTCGGATTAATAGCATGTGATGTCTACAGACCTGCAGCTTATGACCAACTGTGTCAGCTCGGCGAAAAGGTGGGTGTTGATGTCTACGGTGAACCCGGCGAAACAAATGCTGCAGATATCGCAAAAAGAGGATTGGAACACTTCAAGGATAAGAAGATCATCATCATCGATACTTCAGGACGCCACGCCCTTGAAGATGATCTTATTCAGGAAATAAAGGATATCGCAAAGATCGCGAAACCGGACGAGAGATTCCTCATTCTAGATTCGCAGGTCGGTCAACAGGCCGGACCTCAAGCCGAAGCATTCCATAATGCAGTAGGCATCACTGGTGTCATACTTACTAAGATGGACGGAACCGCAAAAGGCGGCGGAGCTATCAGCGCAGTTACCAAAACTAAAGCCAGAATCGTCTGTATCGGTACTGGAGAACACATACGTGACCTGGAATCTTTCGATGCCAACAAATTCATATCTAGACTGTTGGGAATGGGTGACCTTTCCTCTTTGATGGATATTGCAAAAGAAGAATTTGAAGGCAACGAAGAAATAGAGACGGCCAGTAAAAACGTCATGTCAGGAAAGTTCACATTGAAAGACATGTATCAGCAAATGGCAGCCGTCAGTAAAATGGGACCTTTACAGAAAGTAATGTCTATGATTCCTGGAATGAGCAAGATGGAAGATAAGATTGACTATGTGGAATCACAGAAGAAACTCCAAAAATACCGTTGCATCATGGATTCCATGACCGATGAGGAAAAGGATGAGCCTGCAATTATCAAAGCGTCGCGTGTACAGAGGATCGCAGCAGGCTCTGGAACATCCGTTCATGCCGTCAGAGAATTGCTCAAGCAATACAATCAGAGCAAAAAGACCATAAAAGGAGTAATGGGTAACCGCAAGATGCGCAAACAGATGATGAAACAGATGGGAATGTCCGATCTAGATTCGGAGTGATTCCTTGATCAGATTCATCGTACTTGGACATCGTGCATACACTACGGGCGATTTCAGACTTGACGATATCGCAGGTGGCGCCGGACGCATGGACATCCTTGTCAGATGTATAAACTCGGCATTCTTTTTGAGCCATGATCTCAGGAAAGATGTTGAATTGTTTCTTATCCTCGAGGGTGGCAATGATGCTCCTAAGACGATCAGACTCCTCGGTGAAGAACTTAGGTATCTCAATCCTGATGAAAGAAGTACTGCATCGCTCATAAGGAACGCACTTTTGAAAAAGGTTGAAAAAGAAGAGGTTCGATCCTCCCCTGGAATTTACATCTCAAAAAAATCGTTCGCCGATATAATGCTTGAACTTTCAAATAAATGTAAATTTATCTATCTCAGAGAAAACGGAACGAACGCACGCGAATATAAATTCCCAGAAAATTCCTGCTTTATCTTGGGTGACGATAAAGACCCGACAGAGGAGGAGGAAGAAATAATGTTCACGTATGATTATGACAAGATATGTCTGGGTCCTTTGAGTCTTCACGCTGATCACTGTATGGTCGTCGTCCTCAATGAGGTCGATCGTCAGAACAACCATACTTCATAACCGAAGTGTTTTAATCCTGACTTATTATAATCATACCTAATGGCTGAAGCAATCGAAAGGATTCCGCAACACAGACATTGTTTTGTCTGTGGAAAAGCATTCGTCGGTGAAGGTAGGTATTGCAGCGATACTTGTAAATTGAACAAAACCGTCGAACTGAAATCCAGCAAACGCAAGCTTCTGATCATCTGGGCAATTGCTGCAGCGCTCATGATCATTGCAATAGCTTATGAATTATTATGAAAGCAGCGGTCGCCGGTACATTCAACGTTCTACATGACGGTCACAAGGCACTTATTGACAGAGCATTCTCGATCTCTGATGATGTCTACATCGGCATCACATCCGACGCAATGGCCATTGCCAATCGTTCAAGGATCAACCCAATCTATCTGAGAAGGAAAGCTTTAGAAGAGTACCTTTTGACCAAAAAAAGCAAATGGAAGATCTTTCAGATCGAAGACATGTACGGTCCAGCAGAAATAATGAACTCTGTTGATATCCTTGTTGTTTCCGAAGACACATTTGAAAATGGAAAAAAAGTTAATGAACACAGAGTAAGGACTGGAATGAAACCTTTAGAATTGTCTATTGTCTCAATGGTTAAAAATGACGGCAATACTTTCATCTGTTCCACTGACATACTTGCAGGCAAATATGGCAGAAAAGGTCATTCTGATGTCATTGACGTAGCTGTTGGTTCAATGAATCCAGTAAAAATCGATGCTGTCCGGTGCATAATGGAACGCATCTACGGGGAAGTTAGGATTACTGCTGTTGATGTAAAAAGCAACGTACCTGAACAACCTTTCGAAGATGAGACCGTTAAAGGTGCAGAGAATAGAGCCAGAGCTGCATTGGGTGACCACGATATGTCCGTCGGTATAGAAGCAGGTGTCTTTGAAAAATATGGCAGCCTCTATGATATTCAACATTGTGTGATTGTCGATAAAAAAGGAATGATGACCATAGGCATGGGCTCAGGATTCAGATATCCTGATAAAATAGTGGAACTCATACGTAAAGGTTACACGGTCGGTAAGGCAATGAGCAATGTATATACAAACGATGACAGAGGACAATCTGAAGGGGCCATCGGTATCCTGAGCAAAGGACTTCTTGATCGTAAAGATCTGACTGAGCAGTCAATACTCACGGCCATGCTACCCAGGATATGGGATGAATGATGTTACGATCTTTTTCTGTCGATCCTGATTCGAATTATCTTATCGATGAATCAAAGATGAGGGGTACTGCTGAAAAGATTTTTTTTCCTAGAAATGAAAAAGAGATTTGCGAGATCGTAAAATCCATTGACTCTGAAAATTCATCCATTACGACCAGTGCAATGCGCACCGGTGTCTGTGGCGGTGCCGTTCCAAACGGAGGGGCACTTCTTTCTCTGGAGAGAATGAATCACATAATTGGCATCGGATATGATAATGGTTATTTTGTTCGTGTTGAGCCTTGCGTTACAGTAAAACAACTTGGTGACATGCTACTTTTAAAACACATCGATGGTCTTTCGGACATTACAGAAAATGCCGTAAAACGATTTACCAGTGATTCAAAGAAATATTTCTATCCCATTGATCCGACCGAAATCAGCGGTTCTTTAGGAGGTAATACTGCAACAAATGCTTCTGGTCCGAGGACATTAAAATATGGACCTACACGTAACTGGGTCTATGGTCTAAGAGTGGTCCTTCATGACGGAACCTCTATCGATATCCCTCGCGGAAAATACTTTGCAAAAGGAAGACATTTTAATACTGTCGTTGACGGCACACATCTTGAATTCGATGTTCCGTCTTACGATTACAATACCTCTGTAAAGAATGCTACAGGGCTGTTCTCTAAAGAAGATATGGACCTGATCGACGTATTCATTGGAAGTGAAGGATTATTGGGTGTATTCTCTTCGATCGATGTCCGCTTGACGGAATGGCATCCTTTAGTGTCAAACATAATGTTCTTCCATAATGATGGATCGGCTTTAAATTTCATTTCTGACATTAAACATAATAGAAAAATATCTCCTGAATTCCTAGAATATTTTGACTGTGGCTCTATCAAACTAATAAGAAATTCTTTTTCTGATGATCCCAATATTCTCTGCCCTCCAAAAGATGCGGGTTCAGCAGTGTTCTTCGATCTTGCCGAAGATGAGGATCTAATGAAAACATATGACATTATAATCTCAATTGCGGAAAAATACGGCGGATGTGCAAAGAAAAGCTGGAGCAGCTCCGATAGAAGAGACAGAGAAAGAATGTTTAAATTCAGACATGCGGTGCCTCAAGCAATTTTTGCTTATGTCGCATCATTAAAAGACAATATGCCAGATATTCATAAATTTGGAACAGACATGTCCGTTCCTGAAGACAAATCGGAAGAGATGCTTGATTATTATAGCCAAGAATTAAAGAAGAATGACCTCGAATATGTCATATTCGGACATATGGGCAACGATCACCCTCATGTTGAAATAATTTTGAAAGACATGATTGATTTTAAAAAAGCAAAAGCAGTTTGCATCAAATTTGCAATAAAAGCGATAGAACTCGGTGGTTCACCATCCGCAGAACACGGAATAGGCAAAATCAAAAAAGAGTATATCAAAATGATGTACAACGAAAAAGGTCTGAATGAGATGAAGGCAGTAAAGAGATATTTTGACCCTAAGAATATATTCTGCCCAGGAAATATGTTGGAATGATCCCTCATGAAAATACTTGTAATGATAAAACAGGTTCCTGATGTATCTCTCATAGAAATAGATGAGAATGGCATTCTTCAAAGAAATGGTGTGCCAGCAATATTAGATCCATTCAGTTTATTTGCTTTGAAAATGGCTGTAGACATCAAAAAGAGGATCGGCGGTATGATAACCGCCATAACAATGGGCCCATTACAGGCCAAAGAAGCATTAGTAACGTGCCTGGAATACGGTGCAGACAATGCTTTCCTTCTCAATGACAAAGATTTTGCAGGTTCTGATACTTGGGCGACTGCGAAGGTCCTGTCAACATTCGTTAAAAATGAGATGGAATTTGATTTGATATTTTGCGGAATGCAAGCCATTGACGGAGATACAGCACAGGTTCCTGCAGAACTATCTGTACTCTTAAATGCTGAATTGGCAAGCTACGTTAACAATTTCAAGATGGACGGCAATAAACTACTTGTCTCTCAAAATTATGATAGAGAGACCAGATGGATTGAAATTAAATCACCTGCAGTAATATCTGTTTCCGGAGGCACTCCACTTAATGAAGGATTGCCCAGCATTGAAGATTACATTAACGCCAGAAAAAAATCTATTCAAACACGTAATAGGATAGACCTCGGTCTAGGAGCTTTCTCTGCAGGAATCAATGGTTCACACACCAAGGTCATAAGTTCCATGTCACCTATTCTTTCGAAAAAGAGGAACATTGTCGATGGCACCGATCCAAACGCAGCTGCAAAATATATCTTATCATTAGCAGAGGAATTGAAATGAACAACTGTAACGGTTCATGTTCAAATGAAAACTGCAGCAATCCAGATAGATTGCCTCCGGGCATGCTGACAGAATATGATCTTAATCAAGAGACCGCATTAGGAACATTGATCTGGGCAGAGACAATCTCTGATAAAGATGGAATACATATCCACAAATCTGTACCAGAGATAATAGGCAAGGCAAAAGAACTCAGCGATGACAGATTGTTTGCCATCATTTTTGGAAGCGTGGACGTAAAACCGCTATACAATGAATTGTTCTCATACGGGATCGATTCACTTTATCATATCAGGAACAAAGACCTTGAAACTTACCACCCTGAAGCTTATGCAGAAGCAATTACTGATTTGGTCGATAGAATCAAACCCGCAACAATACTCATTTCAGGAACTCCCCGTGGAAGAGAAGTTGCCCCGTTGACAGCAGCAATGCTTCAAACAGGACTTACAGCGGATTGTACCGCCATTACATCCAATGGCAGACAGCTTATAATGACAAGACCCGCCTTCGGCGGTAATATCCTCGCAACCATTTCATGTAATAAATTTCCTCAAATGGCAACCGTCCGCCCAGGAACCTTCAAACCCCTTGAACCCAAAATAGAAAGAAAAGGCACTGCAATAAGCCGTCCTTTTACTCCCTCCAGATTAAAACAGATTGTAAACCTTGAGAACGAAAACGACAATTTTATTGACATTACTGATGCAGATATTTTGATCTCTCTAGGAAATGGGATTAAGGATCGCTCCACCATAGAGGAAGCTGAACAGCTAGCCAAAAAAATGGGCGCCAAGGTATCATGTTCCCGTGCACTCGTAGAAAAAGGCTGGTTTCCACATTCCAGACAAGTAGGTCAATCCGGGAGGAACGTGTCTCCTAAGTTATACCTTGCATTTGGTATTTCGGGTTCAGTACAACATAAAGCGGGGATCCATGCCGATAAAGTCGTCGCGATCAATGATGACCCTGATGCTCCTATTCATGAGATTGCTGATGTAAGTATCATAGGCAATGCTTCGGAGATTATCAGAAAAATGAACTCACAATTTCATCATTGATTTGACTCTGTCATAAACCTGATCAGCATGACCTTTTACAATCACATTGTGCCAGACAACATCTATTGTCCCTTTTTTATTAATAACGAACGTTGAACTGACCACACCTTCTGTTTCTTTCCACGCATCAACTTTTTTACTAAATTCATGATCGGTATCGGTCAGCAATTTGATCTTCAGACCATTGGTTTTAATAAACTTCTGGTGCGAAACCGGATCATCTCCGCTCACCCCTATGATCGGAATATTCCGAAGTATAAGTTTTGGATATACATCATTAAAATCTGATGCTTCTGTGACACTTTCAAGATCATTATCTCCTGAATAAAGATACATTATGAATCTAACGCCTTCCAACATCTTGGAGTCGAATATTTCACCGTTCTCATCCAGAAGTTTGAAATCTGGAAATCTGTCACCCC
>JBAZDV010000034.1:0-8663 GCA_041654195.1 Candidatus Methanomethylophilaceae archaeon
GAGAACTCAGAGAAGGGGAGCAGGAGGCTCCCAGTACCGCTCTCCCAGCCACAGGCACGTCGATGACGTGAGGCTTCCTGCATTCAAAGAGGGAACAGGAGTGGTAATGGACCTTATTCAGGCACCTGGAAGGACATCACCTCTCGCAGAGGTCAAGTTCGAAGGAATGAAATTGGACTATCAGATTGCAGCTGAAGGTGTCAAGGTCGGACAGATAATTTCTGTTGGATCTGGTGAAGTTGTTCCAGGTAACATCTTACCGCTTTCTGCTATTGCTGAAGGTACCTTCGTTCATAACATCGAAGGTATTCCTGGCGATGGTGGAAAGTTTGTCAAGGTTGCAGGTGCATCCGCAACTGTGGTCAGCAAAGGTGCATCAGTCGTTATTCAGATGCCGTCTGGAGTTTTGAAGGAATTCAATTCCAACTGCCGTGCCGTCGTAGGTGTTGTCGCAGGTGGAGGAAGGACCGATAAACCCCTTGGAAGAGCAGGAAAGAAATTCCATGCCTTGAGCTCTTCATCAAAGGCGTACTTCCATGTGAGTGGTGTTGCAATGAATGCAGTCGATCACCCGCATGGTGGTGGAAGTCATCAGCACGTCGGTGGACCTAGCACTAAGAGCCGTAACGCATGGCCTGGTCAAAAGGTTGGACGTTTGGCTCCCCAGAAGAAGAATAAGAGGAAGTGAACTACATGGCAAAATCAAAGATTATTGCAGGTTCAGCAAAAGCCACCAGGAGAAAATCCAGGAAGAAGGCAAGTGCAATCCAGGCAAGAAGGAAGAAAGAGTTCCTGTACCGCGGTTATACCATGGAAGAGCTACTCGCTATGTCTTTCGACGAAGTCTTGGGGCTCATGCCTTCAAGGTCAAGGAGGACATACCTGCGTGGACTGAATTATGAGCAACAGCTCTTGTTCGACAACCTTAAGGGTGCCGAGGAAGGCGTAGCTGTTAGAACGCATCACAGAGACCTGCCGATCATCCCACAGTTCGTGGGAAAGACAGTAAGCGTGTATAATGGAAAAGAATTCAAAGACGTCGAGATCAAAGCCGAGATGATTGGACACTTCATTGGAGAGTTCGTCATGTCAAGGAAGGCCCCGCTGCACTCCGGACCTGGAGTAGGTGCGACCAGATCTTCGAAGTTTATGCCATTGAAGTGAGGTGTTGAGAATGTTTGGATATACAATGACAGCAGACCCCGATACCTCCGCGAAAGCACTTGGTAGAGAGATGCAAATTTCCCCTAAGTTTACTCGTGAAATCTGTGGAATGATTCGTGGAATGAAAGTAGAAACAGCGATTGCAACGCTCGAACAAGTCATCGAACTTAAGAGAGCTGTGCCACTGAAAAGATACAACAAGCGTGTCTCACATAAACCGGGAGTAGGTCCTGGTAGATACCCCCAAAAGGCAGCAGCTGCCGTCATAGGGGTCATAAAGAGCGCAGTATCTAACGCTGAGTACAAGGGACTGAACACCAGTAACATGGTGCTCACGACTATTACCGCGTCCAGAGGACAGACCATAGAGGGTCATATGCAAAGGGCGCACGGAAGAGCTACTCAGTGGAATCAGGAAACTGTTAACCTCGAGGTAATCATTGAGGAGGTAGAGTAAACATGGCATCAGAAAGAAGATTCGTTGCCGAGAATATCCGCAGGGTTCTCCTCAAAGAGTATCTCATGAAAGAGGTTAGCCGTGCCGGATTCGGAGGACTTGATGTCCAAAGGACCCCCATGGGAACCCGTGTGATCCTCACGACAGAACGTCCCGGACTCGTCATCGGAAGAAAGGGTCAGACCATTAAGAATCTGACCATAGCGATCGAGGAGAAGTTTGGCTTTGAGAACCCCCAGATAGAGGTTCAGGAGGTCGCAAACCCGAACCTTAATGCGCAAATAATGGCGGAAAAGCTTGCATTCTCTCTCGAGAGGGGCTGGCATTTCCGTAGAGCAGGGCACTCTACAGTACGTAGGGTTATGGATTCTGGCGCAAAAGGATGTCACATCATCATCGCTGGAAAGCTCACTGGTCAAAGACACAGAACTGAAAAGTTCAAAGAAGGATACATCAAGTTCTGTGGTGAACCAAAGGTCACCTTCATTGACCACGGTTATGCTGTTGCAAAATTGAAGATGGGGATCATCGGAGTTACCGTGGAGATCATGGCACCTGATGCAAAGCTCCCTGCAGACACAACTATTCTCGGAAAGGCCGAGGCAATGGCAAGGTTCCCTGAACTCTTCATAGAGGAACCAGTTGCAGAAGTAGCGATACCTGTGAAGGAAGTCGTTACCGAGAATGTGAATGAGGAGGGACAGTGAGATGGCACTCAGAATATCTGAAATCAGGGACATGAGTGCAGATGAGCGCAATCATAAACTCAAAGAGCTTCGTAATGAGCTCATGCACGAGAGAGGGGTCTCTGCAATGGGAGGAGCTCCGGCCAACCCCGGAGCGATTCGTTCATTGAGAACAGACATAGCCCGCATCTTGACCGTCCAGAAGGAGGAGGAAGAACTCTAATGGCGGAAATTTGCCCAGTGTGTGGATTACCTAAAGAGCTGTGCATGTGCGAGGAGATCGCGCGTGAACAACAATCTGTCAGAATATCTATTGACAGCCGCAGATACGGAAAAACGGTCACAGTCATCGATGGAATTGACGAAAATGATATCGATATCAATGACCTCGCAAAGCAGCTGAAGAACAAGTGCGCCGCTGGCGGTACAGCCAAAGATGGACGCATAGAACTCCAGGGAGATCACAAGAAAAAGGTGAAGATCGTCCTGGAGGACATGGGTTTCAAGACGGAAGTTAGGTAAATGAATAAGAGTGATTTCATGAGGATGGAACTTATTGGATTGGACGTGGAAGTGCTGTCGGCACCATGCTATTCCGGATTATCTGGCGTAGTCGTTGACGAGACAAAAAACATGTTCACCATCGACTCGGCCGGAACTGAGAAAATGGTACCCAAGCCAGGCAATGAGTTTAAATTCACATACGAAGGCAAAGAGATCATCATTAGAGGAACAGAAATACTACACCGACCAGAGGACAGAATAAAGAAGGTTAGGTGAATTCATGACAGCAGAAATTAAAGACATCGGAATCAGCGTCAACCCTCCTAAGGCAGAGTGCAATGACATTAATTGTCCGTTCCACGGCAATTTACCGGTCAGAGGACAGGTCATAGAGGGTATGGTCACAACAGTCAGAATGAGCAAGACGGTTGTGATTGAACACAGTTATCTGAAATATCAGAAGAAATACGAGAGATACGAGAAGAGGACCAACAGATACTCGGTCCATGCACCCGCGTGCTTTGAACTCAAAGTAGGCGACCATGTGAAGATCATGGAGTGTCGTCCAATCAGCAAGACCGTATCGTTCGTTGTAGTTGAGAAGAGGGATTAAGATGAAAGGAGTAGCTGGAAGACAAACCAGGGGACTTCAGAATGGATCCCGTCTTGACGTAATAGACAACACTGGCGCAAAAGAGATAGAGATCATTACCGTCCCTAAATATCACGGAGTAGCAAGACGTCTTCCCCGTGCAGGTGTCGGTGACATCGTTATCGCATCAGTGAAGAAAGGAACACCGGCCATGAGAAGGCAGATCGTCTTTGCGATCATCGTTCGTCAGAGGCGTCCAATGAGGCGTCCAGATGGAACAATGATCTACTTTGAAGACAACGCTGCAGTCATCACGACCGATACAGGTGAGACCAAAGGTACCGACATCAAAGGGCCTGTCGCAAGAGAAGCTGCCGAGAGGTGGCCTCGTATTTCTGCGACCGCAAGTATGATTGTGTGAGGTGTGAAGGATGGTTAGCAGTAAAGCAAGGACTCAGAGAAAAGCCCAGGCAAACGCGCCTCTTCACGTTAAGAGAAAAATGCTCTCAGCGCACCTCAGTAACGAGCTTCGCAAACAATTCGGTGTTCGCACCGCAAGGGTATGCAAGGGTGACACAGTTGTAGTATTGCGCGGTAATGCAGATATTCGCGGAGTAGAGGGAAAAGTATTGGATGTAATAACCAAAAATGGACGTGTCACAATTGATGGCATAACCATTAATCAGGCTGATGGAACGTCAGTAGCACGTCCCATTCATGCATCTAACCTCGTCATCACCAAGTTGAATCTTGAGGATGCATGGAGGAAGGATTCACTCTCTAAGAACAAGGAGGCTAAACAATGAGCGATCATTTGAAGAGATTAGCAGCGCCTAGATCCTGGCCTCTGAAGAGGAAGGTAAGTGTCTGGGCAACAAAGCAGTCCCCCGGAGCGCACTCTATCGAGTACAGTCTTCCTGCAGCATTAGTGCTCAGGGACATGCTCGGTCTATGTGGCACTGCAAGGGAAGCAAAGAGAATCATAGGAGACCGTGAACTCTTGGTTGATGGAAAACCCGTGAGGAGCCCCAAGGAACCTCTCGGATTTATGGACACACTATCTGTCCCTAAGATGGATTTGTACTATCGCATACTCATCACAGACAAAGGTAAACTTACCGCTGAAGCAATATCAAAGGACGAAGCAACCTGGAAACTGTGTAGGATCGAGGGTAAGACCAAAATCAAGGACGGAAAGATACAGCTCAACCTCCATGACGGAAGGAATATAACATTGGCTGAGAACCAGTATAAGAGCGGCGACGTTCTAAAGATAGATGTCATCGGACAAAAGGTATTAGAAGTCTATCCGCTTGGAGAGGGTGCATCAGCAATGGTCAGCAAAGGAAAACATGCTGGAAAGATCGAGGTTGTCTCAGAGTACATAGTTGTGAAGGGAACTGCACCAAATGTGGTCAAATTCACAGATGGAACAGAGACTGTGAAAGACAATGTGTTCGTCATTGGATAAGGCACACCCGCGATCAAAGTCCCGGAGGTTAGCTTATGAATACGATGAGGACACCTCGTGTAGAAAAAGTCGTTGTCAACATCGGTGTGGGCGAAGCCGGAGAGAGACTTCAGAAAGCTCAGAAGGTTCTTGAGATGGTCACTGGACAGAAATCTGTTCAGACCATATCGAAGACGATTAACAGAGATCTTGCCATCCGTAAGGGAATGCCTCTCGGATGTAAGGTCACCCTTAGGGGAGATGTTGCTAAAAATTTCGTTGACAAAGCACTTTCTATCAGAGAGTACCGCATACCTGCGTACTCTTTTGATAGAGAGGGCAACATGTCCTTCGGAATTACTGACTACACCGACTTTGAGGGAATGAAATACGACCCTGAGATAGGAATCTTTGGAATGGATGTCAACATTGTCCTGAGAAGGGCAGGTAACAGGATCACCCAGAGGTCGATATGCAAAAGGCGTATCCCTCCAGGACATCGTGTTCATCGCGACGAAGGTATCCAGTTCATGAAGGATAATTTCAAGGTTGAGGTGATTGAATGAAACCCAAGAAGGAATTCGGCAGGTCCAAAGGCTGCACCAGGTGCGGCCGTCGCAGAGGTATCATTAGAAGATACGGAATGCATCTGTGCCGCCAGTGCTTTAGGGAAGTGGCCCCAGAATTGGGGTTCAAGAAGTATTCGTGAGGTGACATAAATGCAGAGTGACCCGTTGAATGACGCTATGTCTGTCATGAAAAATGCCGCTGAGATCGGAAAAAGCGAATGTATTATCCAGCCGTCTTCAAAACTTATCGGCCGTGTGCTGAAGGTTATGCAGGACCATGGATATATCAATCAGTTTGAGTACGTCGAAGACGGAAAAGCCGGAAAGTTCCGTGTGATGATGAAAGGAGCAATTAACAACTGCGGTGTAATAAAGCCCAGGTACTCGGTCAAAACGACCGACCTCGAGAAATTCGAGTCGAGATTCCTGCCAGCTCAGGACTTTGGTGTTCTGATACTTACTACCACCGAAGGTGTGATCACTCATACTCATGCTAAAGAGCTTGGAGTCGGCGGAAAACTATTAGCGTTCGTATACTAGAGGAATGAAGATGACAGTTGCAGGGAAAATCGAAAGTACCATCGCTATCCCCGATGGAGTGTCCGTCTCTATGGACGGAAACACTGTAAAGGTCCACGGACCGAGGGGTGAATTGAGCAGAAACTTCGCGCACCCTCGCGTAACAGTTGCCATCGTAGAAGGAGAGATCATCGTAAGCTGTGAGTACCCCAGAACCAAAGAAAAGGCCATGGTCGGTACTTTTGACGCTCACTTGAATAACATGATCAGAGGTGTAACAAAAGGATTTACCTATCACCTCAAAGTTGTGTTCTCACACTTCCCGATGAAAGTAGCTGTGAAGGGCAGCCAGGTTCAGATTGACAACTACATGGGAGGCCATGCACCACGTCTCGCGAACATCGTGGGTGGATGCAAGGTCAAAGTGGCTGGTGCCGATGTGACCGTAGAAGGAAACGATATAGAGGCTTGCGGCCAGACGGCAGCAAATCTTGAAAAAGCAACATCCAGGGGCGGATTTGATAAGAGGATCTTCCAGGATGGAATTTATATCGTTGAGAAATCTCATAAGGTGAAAGAATGACCGTCAAAACGCTTACAGATCTAACTGGTCTGAAAGAAGTAAACGTGGCTGAACTGGAACAGATGGGCATTAAGTCTGTTGCTGACCTCTCAAAGGCCCTCGAAAAAGAGGAGACCGTTAAAGAGATCATCAAAGAACTGTCCGGAGTAGGACCTAAGACGGTCATGAAGTGGCAGGGGCAGCTCAAAGGAGCACCTGCAGAGGCAGCGTCCAAGGCTGAGAAATCTGCTGAGAAGAAAGCCGAAAAAGTCGATAAAAAAGCCGAGAAAGCTGAGAAGAAAGCCGATAAGAAGGCGGGCAAGTCAGAAAAATCGGTAAAGGTCGACAAATCCGTTGAAGCGAAGGTCGAGGTCATGGAAGAAGGTGCAGATGAGAATGTCTATGTACCTAAAATCAAACCAGTACTCGACGAAGAGACCACAGACGGGCTCGCGAAGAGGGCAATCATCAGTGGACGCAGACCAGCGTTCAAAAGACAAGAATGGTTTAGATATGCTAAACTCGGAGAAAGCTGGAGAAGGCCAAAAGGTATTCATTCAAAGATGAAGAGAAATCTTGCCAGGCGTCCACCAGTAGTGGATATCGGATTCCGTGGACCAGCGTCGGTCAGGAACCTTCACCCATCAGGATTTGAAGAGGTTCTTGTCTATAATGTAGAAGGACTTGAGTCAATCGATCCAAAGATACAGGCAGCTCGCATAGGTGGAACTGTCGGAACTAAGAAAAGGATCACAATTGAGGAAAGGGCTGCAGAACTCGGTATCAGAGTACTTAACAGGATGGTGTAAGTATGGATCTTAGGAACCAAAGAAGAATGGCGGCAGAGATCCTGAAGTGCGGTGAGAACAGAGTCTGGTTCAACCCCGATAAACTCGAGGAAGTCTCAGAGTGTATCACCCGCGCGGATATACGCACCGGGGTAGCATCTGGTCTGATCAAGGCCAAGACAAAGTATGGTACGTCATACGGCAGGATCAGATACATTGCTGGCCAGAAAGCCAAAGGTAAAAGGAAAGGACCTGGAAGCAGAAAGGGAACATACTATGCTCGTATTTCTGGTAAAAGAAGGTGGATTTCCGTCATTAGGCCCATTCGTGATGAGTTGAAGACCCTTCGTGCAGATGGCAAGATCACGCCTTCGACGTACAGGTTGTACTACAGAAGAGCTAAAGGTGGCGTTTACAAGAACCGCAGAAATCTCAGAATGCATATGATTAGCGCAGGAGACTTGAAGGAGGAGGAGAACTGATGGCAACAGGACCTAGATACAAGGTTGCGTTCCGCAGAAGAAGAGATGGTCTTACTGATTACTACACTCGCCGCAAACTTCTCAGAGGAGGAGAGCTGAGGGCAGTTGTCAGGAGATCCAACAAGAACGTGACAATCCAGTTCGAGGAATTCGGAATGGAGGGCGACAAGGTCGTTGCAACAGCAACATCCAAAGAGCTTAGCAAGTATGGGTGGACGTACAGTTGTGCGAGCACCCCTGCAGCATATCTCACTGGATACCTTGCCGGAAAGAAAGCACTAAAAGCCGGAATCGAGTATGCGGTTCTCGATATTGGTATGCAGAACCCGAAGTACGGCGGAGTCCTCTTCGCGACAGTTGCGGGTATGTGCGATGCCGGTCTTGAGGTCCCCCACGGGGACGCAGTCCTTCCTGTACAGGATAGGATAAATGGAAAACACATCGATGACGGTATCGAAGCTGTAGTTAGCAGTGTTAAAGATAAAATGGAGGCTGAGTAAAATGGATTGGATCCCGAAGACAAGACTGGGACAAATGGTCCTTAATGGCGAGATCACAACCATGAGCGATGCGCTTGCAACAAAGCTTCCCCTTCGTGAGGCTGAGATAGTTGATATCTTACTTCCGGAACTTCAGGATGAGGTTATAGACCTCAACATGGTCCAGAGGATGACGGACTCAGGAAGAAGGGTCAGGTTCGCTGTTACGTGTATCGTTGGAAACGGTGACGGTTTCATTGGAATCGGAAGAGCTAAAGGTAAAGAGGTCGGACCTTCAATCAGAAAGGCCATTGACAATGCCAAGCTCAACATCATTGAGATAAAGAGAGGATGCGGATCATGGGAATGCGGATGCGGACAGCCCCATTCATTGCCTTTTGAGGTAGTGGG
>JBAZDV010000035.1:0-8473 GCA_041654195.1 Candidatus Methanomethylophilaceae archaeon
TGGCGATGAACGGGCCAGATCTCTGAAGGGTCCATAGAATGAACTTTGAAATTTCGCGCTGTACGCCATTATTGCGACATTTTTATGTCCAGCATCATCCAGTGCTTCACGTATGGCAGCAACCTGCCCATCCATCATGCCGCTCGGCGCGATAATGTCTGCTCCGGCATCTGCTTGCGATACGGCTGTTCTTGCATAGAGGGAGATCGTTTCATCATTGTCTATAGAACCGTTATGCAACACACCGCAGTGTCCGTGGTCTGTGTATTCGCACAGACAAAGATCGGTTATTATCAACAGATCAGAGGATTTTTTAAGGCCCTTTATGGCTTTTTGAACAACGCCGTCTTCTACATAGGCCTGACTGCCTGCACTGTCCTTTTTAGATGGTATTCCGAACAGAATCACTGAATTAAGATCATTACGCTGTATCTCTGATGAAATTTTTTCATAGTCTGCAAGTGGATGTGTCAATATGCCTGGCATGGATGTTGTAGATGTCGGTTTTGATATACTTTCATTGAAGAAGACCGGAAGTATAAGGTCTGAAACATCAAGATGTGTTTCGGCGACAAGCTCTCTCATTTTTTCAGTAGATCTTAGTCTTTGCATTCTTGTCTCAGGAAAAGTCATTTTTTATCAACTCCGAAAAGATCGGTGGCAACATCGCATATCTCAACATGTCCGTCCCTGGACGCGGCCTTCAGTTTTTCGTATGGTTCCGCCATAATCTTGGATATAAGAGCTCGTGAAAAATCATCGAATATCTTTTCTATGTCTGAATTGTTTTCAGCGCGTGCGAGTGCTGTGGTAAGTTCTTCTTTGCGAATCTCCGATACCTTTTTTCCAATTTCGCTTATAACAGCGTTTGCGATACGTTCTCTCCTTTCACAATCAAGATTGTTCAATTCATCATTGACAATCTTTTCGGCCTCAGCGATCTCGTTGCGTCTCTTAAGTAGATTTTCAGATGATATGGAGGTAATGCCATCCATGGTATCGACCTCTACATTCGGCAGTTGAGACACATCGTTTGATACATTTCGAGGAATCGAGATATCGATGATCACTAATTTTTCAGCTCTGTCTTTCATTGCATTTTCTACAATTTTTTTATCAATAAGTATATGGGAGGCTGATGTCGCAACGATGACGAGGTCACTTTTTCTAAGGATGTCGGATATATGTTCAAAACCTATAGCAACCCCATTAAGTTGATTTGCAAGGATCTTTGCGTGTTCGTATGTACGACTGGAAACGAATATCGTATTCGGGTCCATTCCCGAAAGATATTTTGCAACGACCGTAGCAATATCGCCTGCACCGATAATGACTATTGTTTTTCCTTTAAGTGTGCCTAATTTTCTTTTTGCAAGTTCTACTGCCGCTGAGCCTATAGAAACAGCACCGTTGTTCAGTGCGGTTTCGGATCTTACTCTCTTACCCACGTGCAATGCCTTGTCAAATAACTTAGCCATGATCTGGGATGCATGTCCGTTACCTTTGGCCCTGAGATATGAGTCTCTGACCTGACCTTGTATTTGATCTTCTCCAACAACGAGTGAATCAAGACCGCATGTTACTCTAAACAGGTGTTTTATGCTTGTTTCATCGGTTAGTGTATACCATGTGCCGTCATTTCTGGTATAGGGTATGTTCGATCTCGCAAAGTATTCAAAAGCTTTCACAGCTGCATTGTTATCAGAGCAGGCAGTGTATATCTCAAATCTGTTGCACGTCTTCAATATCACATATTCTGAAACAAAGGGTTGGGAATTTATGAAGTCCTCTGCATTTTTATCCAAGGAAGGTATGATATCGCCTATAGTATCTGCGCCAGCAGAATAATGTGTTACATGAAAACTGACTATCACTCAATTCCACCTAACCTTAGCGCACGGGATTTGGCATCGTTCATCTTTCCATCAGAGACCATATCAGAGATTTCTTTGTCACAGAGCACTGTACACAAGAAGTTGCGTCTTTCATGTTGAGTCGGGATACGTTCCTTGGAAATCTTTCTAAGTTCTATTAGAAGATCCAGCATTCTGTCGTATTTTTCGCTAAGGAATCCGTCAAGTTCTTTCGTCATATACGGAGGAAAAGCGGGGACCCTTCCTTCTGACGATACGGCAACGACATACTTGTCACGTCTGAGTATCGACGGGATGAGGATATTGCCACCACCATGCGCAGAATTCACGTATATTCCCATATAAAGTGCAGCATCTCTGACGCGATCGTTCAATTCTCTATCGTCCGTGGCTGCAATGACAATCTCTGCAGTATCGATGAATGATTCAATGTCTTCGGGGATTCGGGTCTTTATCACGGTTTCAGCTATATTCTCGATCTCGGGAGATACCGTTTCTGAGATTATCGTTATATGTGCTCCTTCAAAATATTTGCATTTTCTGAGGGCGACGTTGCCGCCTCCGAATACCATAATATGCAATCCTTCGGTGTAGAAGAAAAGCGGAACCATATTCCTATTCAAGTTTCATGCCTCCTGACGAATCGTTCGATAATGAAAAAATAGAATTGGCAAGATTTCGATATGACAATGCCATAATGGAATCAGGATCGCCTTCGACAACTGTTTTGCCGAGGTTTTCAAATTTTTGAACTAACGGGTCGCGTTTTATCCTAGCAATGATTTTGGTGTTTATCTCTCTAGCAGCATTGTCAACAAGATCATCCTCATTCTCGATATTGCGTGAATTCTGGATCAGACCACTTAGTTTTGCGTATCCGTCTTCTGAAAAATTTTTAACTGCTTCTGAGATATTGGCTGCGGCATATATGGACATCATTTCTCCTGATGTGACAATGAACACATTACTTGCGTAGCCATTTCTTATTGGCATGGCAAAACCGCCGCATACAACATCACCGAGGACGTCATAGATTATCACATCGGGTTTGTATCTGCCGACGACGTCCAGTTTTTCAAGTGTTTCAAATGCAGCAATAATGCCTCTTCCGGCACATCCCATGCCAGGTTTTGGTCCGCCACATTCAACACATAACGCGCCGTTGTATCCTTTAAACACGATATCTTCCAGGTGAATATCGCAACCTTTGCGCATTGTGTCAAGGACTGTAGGACATTTTGTATTATTCAGGAGAAGTTTAGTGGAATCTGATTTCGGATCGCATCCAATCTGCATTACTGTCAATCCTTTTTGGCTTAAGGCTGCAGTAATGTTTGCAGATATCGTGGATTTGCCGATTCCACCTTTTCCATAAATCGCAATTCTTCTCACGAATGTCCTGATAATCGCCATCTAATAATAATATTTTGTTTATTAGTGTTACTAGATACTATTTTTTTGGCCATTAGTATGCGCTCGTATTAATGCAATATAAAAATTTCAAAAAAGGTAAAATTGGTATAATTGCCGATCTTTTCAAGAATATTGTTTGTTTTAGACAGGCAGTATTTTAGAATAAATATGAACATAACAAGCAGTGCAGTGTTAAATTTTGGTAGTCGGTAAAGAGGTTTTAACAATGAATGAGGCATTATGGAAAGAATGTATTAGATTTCACGGACATGCGTGCCCGGGTCTTGCATTAGGATATAGAGCTGTAGAAGTTGGAATGGAGCAATTGGGGATTTCACTTGAAAAAGCGGCAGATGAAGAAATTGTTTGCGTAGCAGAGAATGATGCATGCGGAGTGGATTGTATTCAATGTTTGATATCATGCACCATCGGAAAGGGCAATTTAATTTTACGATCGTCTGGAAAGATGGCGTTTTCATTTTTTGACAGAGCTACTGGTAAAAGTATTCGTGTTGTAGCAAATAATTTTGATAAAAATGGCGAACGTGAGGATTTAATCAAAAGGATCCTTACAGATCCATACGAAAGAGTTTTTGATTTAAAGAAGCCAAAATACATTTTACCGAAAAAAGCAAGATTGTTTGACAGTGTAAAATGTGAATCATGCGGAGAGTATTGCAGAGAAGACAAAATACGTCTTCAGAGTGGAAAGAAATATTGCTTGGATTGTTTCGATGCTTACGACCGCGGATAAAAGATCAGGGTTTTCAAAATTCAAAGATATTCCGTTGTTCGTATTTTTTGATGTATTTTCATACACGATATCAATCTATGATTTGAAATCATGGGGGTTGTGACCAATAATTTGTTTTTTTATGATCGATATCGTGTATATCGATTTGTGTTGCGTTTTATTGTATCAGACCTGTTGGAGTTAGTTATGAAAAAGAACCCCCCACCGTGAGGCAGGAGGAAAAAGTTGGAGGTAATAATAATACTCTGAGTTATGCTGTAGAAGCTTTGTTAACATTCTTGGGGGTTGTATATTTGTTATATACGTAAACCATCACAAGCCAAACCACTACACATATTAACAGCATCGGTACACCGATGTTAAGCATCTCATGAAGCATCTCGTCCGTTGCCTCAGGGCTGCTCATTGCAGTGAGAAATGGAAACCAGGGTGTAACCTCGCCATGAGCAATATGCTCGACAAGCAATGCTCCTGTAGCACCCCACACCATAATATTAAACCACCAAATATGTAACTGTTCAGGAACCTTTTTTGCAAATAATGTGGTAATTATTGCCACAGTTGCAGGAACTAAGAAACAGGCCATTTTTACACCTCCTTAATAGAGTTTTTAGCAATCACAGTGTTCTTCACTGTAACTGACGATTCTTTCAAATTCTGTACAACGATGTAGCTTTCCCAGATAATGAAGATCGGTATAAGCATTGCAATTCCTAAGACAACACCGTTTGTAATCATTCCATCTGTTGTCATCTCAAGGAATTCTCCACCTTCATACCCAAGTACATGATCAATAAATAGACATGCACTTAGACCCCAGAGTGCTAAGGATAAAAATCCAAGCTTATATTTTGCTGGAGTTATGAAGCTGGCTCCTGTAACGATCAGGGCAGCTAACAAGGAAACAATCAACCACATTCTTTCACCTAGTAATACTTTTTAGTAATTCGTGATACTGAGTAGTGAAGGAATAATATTTAATTGCTTGTATTTGTGGATTTTATTGTAATGGTAATAAAAATGAGCCTGTTTTGGCGGAGCGTGTAATAAGAAGTCGATATGATCAAGAATCAATTTATATTGAATCTCTGCTGTTCTGCTGTAGACTGATGGACGTAATCACTATTTTCCTTATAGCCATCGGACTGTCGATGGATGCTTTTGCAGTAGCTATATGCAAAGGACTTGCTGTTAGGAAGACCACCGTTAGGAATGCATTGATCGTTGGAATATGGTTTGGTGGATTCCAGGCCCTTATGCCGTTGATCGGTTATTTTCTCGGAGTACAATTTGAAGACAGTATAACGTCGATCGATCATTGGGTCGCTTTCATTCTTTTAACGATCATTGGCGCGAATATGATTAGGGAATCTTTATCAAAAGATGAAGAGAAGATAGATGATTCGTTAAGGATCAAAACGATGTTTATATTGGCCGTGGCAACAAGTATTGATGCCTTAGCTATAGGGATATCGTTTGCATTCCTTGATGTGGATATCATATTTGCTGTAGTTCTTATCGGAGTGACAACATTCATTTTTTCGGTATTTGGTATGGTAATTGGCAATGTGTTCGGTGCCAAATACAAATCGAAGGCAGAGTTCGCAGGTGGAGCAATTCTCATAATACTTGGATTAAAGATCCTGTTTGAGCATCTCGGATTGTTCTGATAAAAGCAAGATAATTTTTTAGAGTTAATCTTAATTTATATAAAGGTTTGAGATTCAAAAAATATTCGATTATGAATTTTATTAAATACTCTAATTGCGTAATATTGTCATGGAGCATAAACTTAAGATCTTTGAATCGTCAGAATCTAAGAACAGAGACCCCGCGGATACAAAGAGGTTTGAGGCATCCTTAAGGGCGTTGGCAAAGGTTGGAATACATGTTCAGCGTATCAAGTGCTCATCAATTTCCGAAATAGATGAGGAGGAGGATGCGTTTGAGATAGTTTCTGAAAAGGGATTGTCTGCGTTACCTATTGCAGAATATGGTAAGGTAGCGATTTCAGTAGGAAAATATCCGGATGATCAAACGTTAGCTAATTTCCTCGACGTTCCTAATGGTACACTGAGCGTTGACAAACAACTTGGTCCAAACATCAATGATTTGGGTCCAGCGTATAATTGTCAGCGTCAAGCGTGATTGTAAAATATTTTTATGGTCTGATATTTTTGTTAGACCCGATTATTTCTTATTAAGACCATATATAAAATATAGAGTGGGCAGTCACGTTCATGTTGCTGTCCATTGAAATTGTTTGTAATTATATTCCTAATGCCTTTCGTTTAGTTTCGATATGATCAAATATTAATGCGGCGGCATTTTTGGGATTTGGTTCGACCCAAAACTTTGCATTAATGTACTCATCAATGTCTTCGGTCAATGTCTTAACAACGTTGGTACTTCCCGCTATGTGTGGCATCATTCCGAGTACTACACTTACTCCGCTGCCAACAAAATAGTTTGCGATCGCAACGGCTTTCGGAGAATACCACTCAGGAGCTGCACCAGCAATTGGAAGTTGGTCGATCCTTATCGAGGCGAGCCTTGCTAATTCAGCAACTAGATTTAGGATACGAGAGTTGTCCACGCAGGAACCCATGTGAAGAACTGGCGGGATTTCCGATGAGTTACAGAATTCTTTCAGTCCTTTTCCTGCCAGATCTGCGGATTTGAGTTGCATGAGACCTGCCTTCGCACATGCAATTGACGAACAGCCAGTCTCTACACATAAGATATCCTTTTTGATCAATTCTTTTGCCAATGTCACGTGTCCATAGTCATGCTTGATGTGTGGATTATTACATCCAACAATGCCGACACAGCCTCTAATTTTACCTGATACAATCGCATCCAATAACGGCTTGAGACTACCTCCGAATTTTTTCTTTATAGCTTCTACAGAAAATCCAACCATTGCATCCATGGGTTTATCTGGAATGAGTACACGTTCTTGGACCCGGTTCGGATAATTGTCGATAGCCGTTATTATAATTTTTCTGCACTGTTCATAAGCATTTTCAGGTGTGATTTCCATATAGTAGCTTCCTGAAATTGTTGCCTTGGGAGACGTAGAAAATAATTTTGTATGATAGCACGAAGCTGTGTTAGCCAATGTTGGGAATATACATTGATAATCGACGATCATAGCCTCTAGCGCCCCTGTTGTAATCACAAGTTCTTGATCCATGTGATTTCCAGCTTGATGGATGCCTCTGCGCATGAGAAGTTCGTTTCCAGTGCAACAAAGGCCAACAAGATTTATTCCTTTGGCACCAGTTTTCTTTGCCCTTTCAATCATTTCGGGCATTTCTGAAACCTTTACTATCATTTCTGATAATATAGGATTGTGGCCGTGTAATGAAATGTTGACATGGTCGTGTTTTAATACGCCTAGATTGACCTTTGAAGAATGAACATTGGGTGTTCCGAAAAGAACGTCGGATATTTCGGTTCCGATCATAGATCCACCCCAACCATCGCCCATTGATGTTCTTATACCCTGGAAAAGAAATCCTTTGTAGTCAGCACCAACACCCATGTGTACGCGATGCATGGACTCAACTATTTCACGGTCAATGCTTCTCGGCAATATACCGGTTGCCTTCCAGAGAGCAATACTTTCAGAAGGGGCTCTTTTTACCATCTGAAGTTCCCCTTTGATAGTTCCAAACTCCTCAAGCATTGCTAAAGAGAGCAGTTCTGCAATCTTATTGATAGGTAAATTTGTATCGATTTCATACTCTTTTGCCAGTCTCATCAGCTTATCTTCGTCTTTGACATTATATCCGGGTGCTTCATCCCTCCCAACCTTGAGAAGGGTTTCCGCAACCTCTCTTCCGTGATCTGAATGAGAAGCTGCCCCTGTTGCCGTCATGTCAAGTAGGTTGCGTGCAACCATTAGATCAGCATCAGCACCGCAAACCCCTCTTATGCGGTCACCACCCATTAATCTGCACGGGCCCATTGCACAACGTTGGCATGATATTCCTTCAGAACAAAATTTGCAAGATGGTTGTTGTCTTTCGTAACGATCCCAAACTGTATCAGTCTCTTCTTTCATTGTTTTTCTCAGGACGTCTTGGGACGATTTATCCAGGGTCCTGTCTTGTACTTTTTGATCAATCTCTTCAGGTTTCAAACGTTTTGCCGGAACCCTAAGACATTCGACCGAAATGATTTCTGGTAACTCATCACTCAATATGATCCCTCATGTTCCCAATGAACATTGAACAATCATTTTGGTAAGGTTATATACTTATGCTTAGGCTCTATACTTTTATACCCTTGATCTAAACACTGCAATTCATCTGTGCCAGAATTATATATTTTAGATAAAGCGCTAAATAAAAATCGACTAGTATTCTTAGTTTTTTGACAACTGTGTTATTTCAAAAAATAAGGACCCCTTTAGGGGTAAGAAGTT
>JBAZDV010000036.1:0-8472 GCA_041654195.1 Candidatus Methanomethylophilaceae archaeon
TATCTGCCCACGCTCTGTTCTCAAAAAGTAATGTGTCAGGATATCACGGAATTATTTAAGGTGATACAATGATCATCAAGGGACGTCCTATTTCAAAAGGCAGAGCAGAAGGTGTCATCTTGAAGTTGAATGAGCCCCTGAGTTTCCTTGGAGGGGTGGAAGCCTCAACAGGAGAGATCAAGGTAGAAAAAGGCGGTAATGTTGCCGGCAAGATACTTGTTTTTCCAAATGGAAAGGGAAGTACTGTAGGTTCTTTTGTGATGTATGATCTGAAGGTTCATAACAAGGCACCGGCTGCAATAATAAATACCACAGCAGAGACAATTGTTGCTACGGGTGCGGTGATATCATCAATACCGATGATAGACGGTGTTGATATCGATTTGTTAAAAGACAGTGACAGGGTAATGCTGGATGCTGATGAGGGTAATGTTAAACTTCTCGATGTAAAGATCATAGAAGCGGTTTCATCCGTAATTTTGATCGACGGGAAGGTACTGATGCTCAAACGACCAATAACTGGAAGGTCTTTCCCCGGTGTTTGGTCTTTGTGTGCAGGTAAGATAGAGCGTGGAGAGACACCAGAAGCTGCTGCAGTGAGAGAGATCAAAGAAGAGACCGGAATCTTGGTTCTCAAGCCGTTAAGATATCTTTTGCCGATTCACGTTAGGGAGAAGAACATTATTTGGAAAGTATATCCTTTTCTGTTCAAAGTTGACGGTGTTGTTCCGAATATCAACAGTGAGAATGATGAATTCAAACTATTCGATATCACTGAGTTAAAGGAATTGAAACTTGTCGAAGGTACATTGGATGTGATAAAGAGGTTGGTGATCGACCATTAATTTTTTTTTGAGTCGGTCTATATTTGTTGGTCATTTTTGGTACCCCAGATAATAGTGAGTGAATACTCCCTCTCGGAGGTATAATAATTATGAGCATTTTTACATTAGTATGATAAAATCATTTATTTGTTTCCAGTCATCAGACCACTGGGACTTACGTTCAAGGGATTCCCGATTGTGATTTTTTTTCAAAGTATTGAAAGGGGGGTGTGTTGCCACACCTTGAAATGTTTATAGGTCAATCGAACTGATGCCGATAATGATGTCCTTTCCAGTTACATCCCAGGTCTTGACTTCGTCACCGCCAGGACTGTCTGTAAATGTCAGGTTCTTTGCTCTGACTTCGCTGGCAATATGATCTTTCCAGGTTATGAACAGACCCGTGAGGTGTGTTTCGGATTTCACTTCACAGTTTATGTATTGTTCAACATTCAATTTCATGTCCTTGCGCATTTGCTGTATTCTGCGAATGAGCTCTCTAGCGTAGCCTTCAGCTTCGATCTCGGGTGTCACTTCGAAATCGATGTACATTGCTCCAGGTCCAAAACTGACCTCCGTTATTGTATCAGAGGGCTTGAGAGCCTTCTTTGAGTAGAGTATGTTCTTTATGTTTCCCTGCTGTGACAGAACATGTTCAAATATTTTTACCGAGGCATTGACCTTTTCATAATCGCCTTTTATGGTGAGCGATTTAAGAGGCCATCTGAGCTTACTGTCCATCTTTTGTCTCTCGGCTGCGATTATTTCGACAATGTCCTGAATGAGCTTCATGCTGTATTCTACGTCATCATTGAGCAATGAGGCATTATATTTCGGCCAGTCCTCCATGTGAACGCTTATGAGCTTTCCACCCATGTGTTGGTACACTTCTTCCGATATATGTGGGCACAACGGGGCAAGAGCAAGAGCAGTGCTCATTATCGCATAATGCAATACAAAATATGAGGCGTTCTTGTCCTTTTCTGCATCATCGTTCTCTGACCAGGTCCTGTCCCTTACAAGACGGACGTACCATCTGGACAGGTCATCAAGAATGTAGTCTTCAAGGGTACGGCAGACCTTATGAAGTTCTCTGGTCTCAAGAAATTCAGTAACATCTTTTTTCATCCTCTCTGTTCTGGAGAGCATCCAAAGGTCTTCGTTCCTGAGATATTTTCTGACCGCTTCCAAAGTATATTGTTCGGGATCGTAATTGTCGATATTCATGTACGTTGATGCGAAATTCACAACATTCCAATAGGTGTTGAGGACCTTCCTTGCGCCTTTCGGGCCGTCCTTTTGGAAAGCCGTGTCTTCCCAGGGAGCATTTGCTTCAAGTAAGTAGAATCTTAACGAATCTGCACCAACCTCGTTTATGATCTGCAAAGGTTCTATGACATTTCCCTTGGATTTGGACATCTTTTGTCCCTTGGGATCAAGGACCCACCCATGCATCATGACCTCGTCGTAAGGTGCACGATCAAAGGATATCACCCCTGCAGCAAGTTGGGAATAGAACCAGCCTCTGGTCTGATCATGTGCTTCGACGATGAATCTTCCAGGCCACCATTTATTGTACTGCTCGGTGTTCGAAGGCCATCCCAGGTCTGCCCATGCGGCAACCCCGGAATCGAACCATACATCAAGGACATCTTTCACACGGGTCATCGTTCCGCCACATTTGGGACATGTGAATGTGACCGTATCGATCCAAGGTCTGTGGGTCTCCATTCCTTCAGTATATCCGTTGCCTTCTTTGAGTTCGTCGTATTTACCGACAACTCTGGTCTCACCACACGCACACTGCCAGACAGGCATTGGTATACCCCAATATCTTTGTCTTGAGATGCACCAATCTCTAGCACCTTCGACCCAGTTTCTTTCTCTTGAGGAACCGGCCCATTCAGGTACCCATTTGACGCGATCGATCTCATCAAGCATTTTTTGTTTGACCGCCGTGACCTTCATGAACCATTGATTTGTGTTACGGTAAATTATAGGTGATTTACATCTCCAGCAGTGACCGTATCTGTGCTTTATCTTCTCTGATGCGAATAATTTTTCTTTTTCTCTAAGATATTCAAGAATAGGTTCGTTGCTTACCTTTACTTTCTTTCCGGCAAACATCGGGAATTCGTCTGTGAATCTCCCTGACTCTCCGACAGGACAAAATGGAGGTATTCCGTATCTTTTTCCTGTTTCGTAATCGTCGGGACCGAATCCTGGCGCGGTATGTACTAGGCCGGTATTGTCATTTTCAACATAATCTGCGGTAACGATCTTGTAGGTCCAGTCGGTTCTGTGCAGATATTTTTCATCGATCTCGAACGGAGGCTCGTAAGCGATACCTTCAAGAGATTTTCCTTTCATTCTCTCAAGTATCTCGAAATTCTCATAGCCGCCGCTTTTAGCGACGATTTCAGCTCGAGATTCCAGAACGATAAATATATCTTCCCTATTTTGGTCAGACATCTTTACCTTTGCGTAATCGAAATCAGGGTGAACTGCAACAGCCATATTGGACGGTAGGGTCCACGGTGTCGTCGTCCATATCAACAATGAATGATTCGCACCTATGACAGGGAACTTGATCGTAACGGATGGGTCATCCTCATCCCAGTATTCGATCTCGGCATCTGCTAGAGCGGTCTCACATCTGGGACACCAGGTGAGCACACGATCGGCAGATTCCAACAGTCCGCGTTGATATGCGCGGGAAAGGGTCCACCACGCGGCCTCAAGATAATTGGGCTTGAGAGTCTGATAAGGATTGTCCCAATCCATCCATACACCGAGTTGTTTGAATTGTTCTGTCATGCTTCCATGCAGTTCATAGGCAAACTTCTTGCAGGTCTCAACGAATTTATCGATACCGAACTCCTCTATTTCTTTCTTCGAATGGACACCGATCTTTTTCTCCACCTGAACCTCGATAGGCAATCCGTGCATATCAAAACCGGGCTGATCACGGACGTTGAATCCTTTCATCCTCCAATAACGGATGAGAGTGTCCTTGATCGTCTTGTTCATGGCGGTACCAAGATGGATGGAACCTGTAGTGTAAGGAGGGCCATCAACAAAGTAGAATTTTTCTCCCTTGGACCTTAGTTCTTTGGTCTTCTCATAAGCATTTTCGGATTTCCAGTAAGTCTGGATATCCTTCTCAATTGTCGGTGCGTCATAATTTGCGCGGACCTGCTTTATCATCGCTAGTCACTTCCAGGTCAGGACTATCTTGCCCGGCCGTAGGTCAGATTATGGAAAACCCTATTATATAGTTTCGCGAAAAATTCAGAACCAGGAATCCAAGGATTTTTGTTGTTTCTTCGTCTTATTCTTTATCCTTGATTCTTCGATCCTGTTCAATGCGGATTCAATACGTTCCTTAGAAAAATCATATCCTAGAAGTAGATCGACAACAGCTTCACGGTCAATGGGTTCAGGTGAAAGATGGTAGTCATCCGAATATGTTCCGTTAAGGAAAATATCTCTGACATCCTGATACCTAGGAATTTCTTGATTGATATGCTCCAGTGCACCTTCCAGATCTTTATGGTCTTTGATCAATTTCAGCCCTTTCTTCGGACCGATCCCCGAAATACCCTCATTGAAATCTGTGCCCATGAGGATGCATACATCGACTAGTTGTTCTCTGGTTATTTCGAGCGATCTGAGGAATTCATCGGAATTTATAAGTTCGGTTTTTACATCTCTGTAAAGATCTTTTCCAGGGATTTTCCTTCTTCCGGTTATGGTAATATTTCTTATCAGTCGTGGTGCACCGAAAAGCAACGAATCAAAATCCTGAGAGGCGGCCGCCCAAACATCGCCTTTGGCACACATGTATGCGCCTTGCGCCTCGCCATCACTTGGTGCCTCTATGATCGGAAGACCGAGATATGAGATCAGCATCTTTGACGATTCTAGAATGTCAGGTGTCATCCTGGAGGTCTGTTGTGCTTTGGAGAATGCTTTCTTTGTGTCTCCTTCTTTGATGGCTTCTTCCCATTCTTTGGTCGCCTTTTCCCTTCTGAATTTACGTTCAGCGATTGTGTTTGCTTTTAGTTCATGGGGTTTTCCGTCAAATATGAATGAAGGTTCGATGTCTGCTTCGATGAGGTTAGCAGTTCTGTATAAAAGTCCGGAAAGTTGTGAGGATATCCTTCCCTTGGTGTCCGTTAAAGGATGGCCATCAGGCTGTCTGATGATCGAAAGGAATTGATAAATGGTATTATAGGCATCGATCGCTACTGATTTTCCTTTGAGATCGGTGAGTTCCACAGTTCGTGGTTCAACAATACCCGAGAGATTAACTCCCATTTGCTTACCTGATCTTATTCATCAAGGAGATAAATGGATACACCGAATATCAAGAGCATAAACACCGCTGCGAGTGATACGTATGCGATGACCACGTTGAAATCTACTGCTGCAAATACGGTGAAAAGCACTAAGAAAATGCCTATCAGGAGGTATATGAGATTGTCTCTGCCAAACAATGTCCTCTTTTCAAGATCGACTGCCATGATACAGCAAACTCATAATGATAAATTAAGCTTTGCTGTCGAATTTTTTCCATAACGCTATCTCGGAGGACATATCAGGCATTTTGAAAAGATAGCTTCCGGCCGCTAACACAGTAGCACCGGCATCTACGCATCTTTTCCCGGTTGTGCGGTTTATTCCGCCGTCAACCGATATTTCGATTTGGCGGGCGTTTTTCTCCGCGTAGTCACGTATAGCCGATATCTTTGGCAATCCTTCTTCACGGAAAGACTGTCCGCCGAAGCCTGGTTGTACAGTCATGACCAATACGAGATCTACAGAATCAAGATACGGTTCTATTTTTGAGTACGGTGTTCCGGGATTAAGAGATATACCGGGCGTGATGCCGAGTTCCCTGATTTTTTTAATTGCCTTCCTTATATCGCCCTCAGCTTCAACATGAACTGTAAGCATGTCGGCACCTGCCTTTGCAAATGCTTCGACGTAGTTCTCAGGATGTTGTATCATAAGATGGACGTCGAATGGGATATTGGATAATGGACGTATTGATTGTACGACAATCGGTCCAACAGTGATGTTGGGAACAAAATTACCATCCATGACATCGATGTGAACCCAGTCTGCTCCTGCTTTCTCCACACTAAGCAATTCTTCGCCGAATTTTGCAAAATCCGCAGACAGCATGGAGGGAGATACTTTTGTCACGCCGTGTACATGTGTTTATTGGAATTTAATCTTTGGATTGGAAAATATCTTTATTATCGTTGTGCGATAGGTAGGAGTATGGCAGATGGTAAGAGCATAGAGAAAATCTGTGATATCAAAGATTGTAAAAAGCCCGCGGAACGGTCTTTTAGTATTAAAAAAGTAAAGGAGACATCATTGGAGCTCAAGGACGACAATTGTAGGCAGGTTCATATGTGCAAGGATCATTATCGCGTCTTCAAGAAAGAGACAAAGAATGATATCCCAGACTATATGGGATGAAATTTGGTTACTTGCATGCTAGAACTTATCTTTCTGGGAACCGGAGCCAGTATTCCGTCAAGGGACAAATCGCTATCTTGTGTGGCCGTAAGGCACGGCAACAACATCACGATGTTCGACTGCGGGGAGGGGTCTCAGAGACAGATGATGATCTCTTCACTGTCTTTTATGAAGGTGAACCAGATCTTTATCACGCATCTTCACGGTGATCATGTTTTAGGTCTGCCAGGTCTTTTACAGACGATGGGAATGTCAGGGAGGAAGAATCCTCTTCTTGTCTGTGGTCCGAAAGGCATAAAAAAGGCGTTGACAGCAATACTTGATGCATGTGAAGGTGGCATAGAATATGCTCTTGAGATAAGGGAATTGAAAAGTAAGGAGAAAATCGAATTCAAAGGATTTTCTGTCACTTCGTTCAAAACAGAACACGTTGTCAACTCACTGGGGTATATCTTGAAAGAAGATGACAGTCCCGGCAAGTTCGATAAATCCAAAGCCTTGGGATTAGGATTGAAGCCGGGGCCGGATTTTACCAGACTTCAGAGTGGTGAAACGATCAATGGAGTGAGGCCGGAACAGATAATCGGTAAATCAAGGCCAGGATGTTCTGTCGCATATACCGGCGATACTATACCATGTAGTTCGGTATCAAAGGCTGTCAAAGGTGTTGATGTTCTGATACACGAATCGACATTTTCCAAAAAAGAATCCAAATTGGCCCTGGAACATATGCATTCGACAGCAGAACAGGCGGCTATCACGGCAAAGGAATCTGGTGCAAAAACGCTTCTGCTGGTACATATAAGCAATCGTTATGATGACATCACGGTCATCGAGAACGAAGCAAAGGAGATCTTCAATGATTCAATAGCTGTCAAAGATATGCAGATGTTCCATGTCACCAACGGCAGTATCAGATCAATTTGAGCATATCTGCGTTCGTGATCAGACCAACTATCTTTCCTTTTTTTGTGACAAGTATCGCACTGCAATTCGTCATCATGGATGTTACTGTCGAAACGGGTGTGTTCTCGGTCACTATAGGAAAAGAATCGTCCATTATCTTGTATATGGGCTTGTTTGAGAGTTCATCCATTGTAAGACCTTTCCTCAAAAGTTCAAAAATGCCTCTTTCAGTTATACTTCCTACAGAAACATCACCTTCAAGCACAGGTATTTGGGAATATCCAGTTGATTTCATAAGATTTGATGCGCTGTGCACAGTCTCTGTACTTTGAATAGTGACGACACCCTTCGAGGCAATATCCGTGGCGGTAAGATTCTTATCATCCTTACGGTACATTGAATCCAGCGTTTCAAAGAGTTTTACAATTGTAGAATAACTGGCCGATATCGAGTTCCTTTCTATCTTTGCAATAGTGCTCTGACTGATCCCGGAGACGGTAGCCAGTTGTGATTGGGTTATGTCTAAGGATTTTCTCATCTTTCTGATATCGGACGCAGGAGGGAATTTCATAATATGCAGTATATATTATTCATATATGAATATTTACATCAATTTCCTTTATTAACAATAAGTTCCTGATATGTTTTGTAGCCTTAAACTAAGGAAGGAAACATCATGGCAAAGAACATTTATGTTGAAGCTATCAACGAGGTTCCCACACCGCTCGGTAAGGTGGAGCTTGTTGAGAGGAAAGGTATCGGACATCCAGACAGCGTTGCTGACGCTCTCGCCGAAGAAGTCTCTAAAGCACTCTGCAGAATGTACAAGAAAGAGTTTGGTACAGTTCTTCATCACAATACAGATGAAACACAGATTGTAGCAGGTCAGTCCGCACCCCGTTTTGGCGGCGGAGTGATCATAGATCCATCGTATATCCTTCTGGTTGGACGTGCAACGACACATGTCGGAGAAGGGAAGAATATGAGATCTCTCCCATGTAAGCCTGTTGCCCTTAAAGCAGCCAGAGATTACATGAGAAAAACATTCCCTAATCTCAGTGTCGATTCTGAAATTATTCTTGACGCAAGGATCGGACAAGGATCGGACGATCTAAGAGGTGTCTATCAGACATCGAAATTCCTTGCAAATGACACATCATTCGGTGTTGGGTACGCACCTTACTCGATTACTGACATGGTAACACTCAAAACCGAAGAGTTCATCAACGGTAAATTGAAGAATGAGATG
>JBAZDV010000037.1:0-8314 GCA_041654195.1 Candidatus Methanomethylophilaceae archaeon
GCTCGACGATAAAAGGAAGTCCAGATGTGCCATCTGCCGAAATGTCAATAATTTTTGATGTAGTTCCAGTTCCTGAGACAAAATCAACATTTATGTAGCCTGTTGCTTTCAGATATGACGGTCTTGATGGATCGGTAAGTTTGTCGCCCGAGGAGAGTTTCAGAATTTCTACGTTCAGGTCAATTTTGTAATCTGTGATTTTAGCGGTAATGCCTTTGTCGGTCATTGGGAAGTTTAAGGAGACCCATTCGTTCACTTTGTCGTCGAAAGCACGCATCCTTTCTGTGAGTGTTCCTCCTGTATTCGTCTTACTGAGGTCGTTGATTATATTTCCTAACGCTGCTTCAACTGTATATTCTGTCTCAGTTATTCCAACACCCATGGAATTAAGCTCTTCTATGAGGCTGTCAGTGTTTTCTTCCGAATTCTCGATGTATGCATATACCACCCCGTATGCCGAACCCAGAAGTAAGAGTGTGACAGCTATCAATGCAAACGGCATTTGACCTTGTTTCGATTTACTAAGATTTTTTAATATGATTTTCTTCATTGAGAAAGATTCGGCATGTACCAAAATATAAGCGAGTAATTACGGTTACACTAACCTGGTTCGGCTTTTCGCGCGCGTGCGCGCGTAACCTAGTTTTCTTAGGGAAACATTATAACCAACGTTGTAATTGTACCAAATAATAGAGGATACTCATGCCTGGAACAACTAAAGAGTACGCCAATGTAAAAGGTCTTCCGAAGAAGGTCAGATCCGTTTGTCCTGAGTGCGGTAAGATTTTGGATACTGAGTATTATGAGAAAGACAAAAAGGTCTATGCCAAGAAGAAATGTCCCGAACACGGAGATTTCGATGATGTCATATGGTCTGACGCTGATATGTATCTCAGGGTTGAAGAATATGCTCAGGATGGAATAGGTCTTTTGAATCCTGACGATAAGATGCTGTCAAAGGAAGATAATGTCCATATAATGATCGACAACAAAAGGGTCGACATGCTTTCTTGTACCGCGCTTGCTAATGTTGATTTGACAAACAGGTGCAATATGAACTGTCCAATATGTTTTGCAAATGCGAACCAGGCAGGATACGTTTATGAACCAAGTTATGACGAGATAGTTGCGATACTTCAGATGCTTAGAGATGAAGAGCCGATAAAATGTACTGCTGTGCAGTTCTCAGGAGGAGAGCCGACAATTCATCCAAGATTCATAGATATCATAAGGGCCGCAAAACAAATGAAATTTGCGCAGGTTCAGGTTGCTTCCAACGGAATAGAATTCGCCAAAAGCGTAGATTTCTGCAGGGCAGCAAAAGAAGCGGGATTGAATACGATTTACCTGTCTTTCGACGGCGTTACTGACGACGTTTATATCCAGGCAAGGGACAGGAAAATGTTCAACGTCAAACTAAAAGTACTTGAGAACTTGAGGCAGTTAGAGCATCCTCCATCAGTGGTTCTTGTTCCTACGATTGTAAAAGGGGTTAATGATCATCAGATCGGAGACATTCTCAAATTTGCGTTTGATAATGCGGACATAATCCGCGGGGTCAATTATCAACCTGTGGCTTTCACCGGAAGGATCACGCGTGAAGAACTGAACAAGGGAAGGTTTACACTTCCAGATTTGGCTAAATGTATGGAAGAACAGACCGGTTATACAACCAAAGATGATTGGTATCCTGTTCCAGTAGTCGCACCGATATCCAAATTCGCATCTGTAATAATGGGGCAAAACAAGGTAACTTTCACAGCGCATCCACATTGCGGTCTTGCAACATATCTATTCAAAGATGAAAAGGGTAAGGTTACACCTATGCCCAGGTTCATTGATGTGAAAAGATTTACAAAAGAACTTGATGAATTGGCCGATAAAGCGGACAAATCCAAGCACAAGAAGTATTATGTGCTAAAAGCAGCGTTCTTGATGAACAAGTGTCTAGATTCAAGTAAACTTCCAGAGGGACTTACCAAGAGAAAATTGGTTGCTGTCATGAAGGATGTCATGAGTGACAAATCAAAAAAGACACTTGCAGATTTCTCATGGAAGATGATGTATGTTGGCGGAATGCATTTCCAGGATTCATACAACTACGATATTGCAAGAGTTGAGCGCTGTGCTATTCATTATGCAACTCCGGATCTTCGTGTGATTCCGTTCTGTGCCTACAATGGTGGGCCGGAATATCGTAAAGAGATCGAAAAGAAATTCTCCATGCCGTTGGCCGAGTGGAAAGAGAAGAACAAGAAAGAAGCAAAGGACCTTGAGAATGCAATGATTGTGCCCGAGGACCAAAGACCTGATGCATAGGTGATTGAAATGAAGGTTTGTTACGAGAAGTGTTTACATTGCGGTGGATGTGTAGGTTCATGTCCAAAGAATGCAATTTTTCTGAATGATTATATTCTGCAATTCAATGAGAGTTGTAATAAATGCGGAAGGTGCGTAAAGATCTGTCCCGTAGGCGCACTTACGATGGAGCGTGCCTGAATGAAGAAATATGATTGCGATATCATCGTCGTAGGTGCAGGCCCCGGCGGAAGTATGGCTGCAAAATATTCTGCACTTGGTGGGTTAAAGACAATACTCATTGAAAAGAAAGCAGAGATCGGAGCGCCACTCAGATGTGGTGAGGGCGTTTCCAAAAAATGGCTGTCGGAGATCGGTGTTACACCAGATCCAAAATGGATCCGTGCAGACATGGCGGGTGCGATAATAAGGTCACCCAGCGGATACACATTCCAGCTTGATGAGAGCAAAGCAGGTGCTGAGGTCGGATACGTTCTTGAGAGACATTTGTTTGATAAGCATTTGGCAGAACAGGCTGCTGATGCAGGTGCGCAGATAATGATGCGTACATCATGTACGGGTGTAATTCAAAAAGACGGAAAGCTCATTGGTATCAAAGCCAACAAAATGGGCGAGGAGATCGAGATACATGCAAAGTGTGTCGTTGCAGCAGATGGATACGAATCGCAGGTCGGAAGATGGGCCGGATTAGATACGACTTTGAAAATGAGTGATATCGACACGTGTATCCAGTACAGGATGGTTAATATCGATATCAGTTCTACTTTCTGTGAATTTGTTATCGGATCAGCTGCACCTGGTGGATATGTTTGGATATTCCCTAAGGGAAAATCCGAGGCAAATGTTGGAATCGGAGTGCAGGCATCAAAATGTAAGCATGGAGCAGATCCGAAATACTATCTTGACAAATATATTGCATCAGAACCACGCCTTGCGAAGGGACAGATAACCGAAATAATAGGTGGTATGGTCTCGACGTGTCCTGGCTTGGACTCTGCGATTGCAGATAATCTTATCCTCGTAGGAGATGCGGCGAGAATTATCGATCCGCTTACGGGAGGGGGAATAGCGCATGCCTGTAGGACAGGGATGTATGCAGGTAAAATACTCACAGCGTGCGCGAAGACCGGAGATTTCTCAAAAGAAGCACTTCAGCCATACGAGAAGATGTGGCGTGACAGGATGGAGGATAAACTCTATAGGAACTGGATGGCCAAAGAGAGGTTTTCAACACTTGATGATGATACGCTCGATGAGCTCGTTAAATTGATTAGAGAATCTGACATAAAAGAGGTCAATGTTCATAATCTGCTTAAGGTCGTTAAGGAAAAGTTCCCTAAGGTCGTAGAAGGCTTCGAGGATTTAATTTAAATTTTCGAGGGCAAATTGCCCTCTTTTATTTTTTAAAATTTAAAAATCGATGGAGACGCCATCTACGCCGGTTTTAACTACAAAGGGCTGGCCGCCTCTGAGTTTGATTGCTTCACAAACGAGTTCAGGTTTATCTGTAAGTGCAATCATACTTCCTCCACCACCAGAACCTGTAAGTTTTGCACCATATGAATATGGCAGAGATGCATTGACAAATTTGTTCAGCTCATCGCAAGACACACCGAGAATAGAAAGTAATTTGTGATCCTGGGTCATAATGCGACCCAATTTTTCAATATCATTGTCGTTCATTGCTTTCATTCCTTCAATGGTAATGTCGCCTATCTCATCGACGATATCAGAAGCAAATTTATTATGTTCTCTGAATTTTCTTACCTTCTCTACTAATGGACCAGTAGCAGCACGTATTCCTGTATATCCCACCACGAACGTCATATTTGGAATTGGGACTTCTGATACATCCCAGGTTTGTGAGTTTTTAGATAAAGTCCATAGATGTTTTCCCATGTTTTTTGGGCAATTCAGTGCTACTCCTTTCCCGTGTGTACTGCACGAAGTATCGATGGGGCTTGCTCTTCCTTGAGCAGTGTATTCTGCCTCAAATGCTTCTTTGGAGATTTCTTTTTCGTCAATTTCTTTTCCAAGGTGTTTTCTCACGGCCGCTGATAAAGCAACCGATAAGGCGGCCGAAGAACCCAATCCAGAACTGGGTGGAATCATACTTTCGGTGGTGATGGCGGCATTTTTCATCCCATGTATTTCAAGGATTGTTTTGATATGAGGGTGCGCGTCAAGGTTCACATTGTTATTGTTAAGATACATTGTATCGCTTTTCTGAACAGTGCAAGTAAATGTTTTGTCAATGGCCAATGCCACAGCTGGTTTACCATAAACGACTGCGTGTTCTCCGAGAATGATTAGTTTTCCAGGGGCTGTGGCTTTGGAGGTCATCATTCGTTCAATCCATACTTTGAAAGCATTTCAATGATGGCATCGCTGGCATTTTTCTTTCCAAGTGCAGGCTGACCGATGGACCACCAATGATCTTCAATTGCTTCTAAGGCTCTTTTGAAGTCGTCATCGGTATCATAATCTTCTCTTTTGATCTGAGAGAGTGCTTTTTCCAATTCTTCTGCGATATCAACACTGTATTTTTTATTCACAAGTCCTAATGCGATGAAGTTGTCAATACTGTATGAAACTTCCAAGGCCAGTTCTGGAGGTAAGCATTCCATTATCATATCCATGACACTGTTTGTGGTCATCATGAATGTAAGACTTTTTTTGGCTTCCCCTGGGCTTTTGTCCTCATCGACTGCTTTTTGAAGGTCATCATACCAGAGGTCTTTTAGAGCCTGGGTCCTTTTTGGATTTTTTCCCCAAAGTTGTTTGTCCAATGTAATATCTTCATCCTTATCGAATACCTGTTCAATGAGACCAGAATTCTCATCGATCTCAACATGTGTTTTTTGTTCGGTCATTTTATCACTTTATTGTTTTCTTATGCGTTCTGTAGTTTTCGAAAGGATATCCATTCCCTTGTTTATTTTCGTCTCATCTGCAGCATAGGAGAATCTGAGATGCCCTTCACCGTAAGAGCCAAATGCAGATCCTGGAGAACAGACAAGGCCGTCCTTAATGAGTTCCATTGCAAAATCTACAGAAGGAATGGCATAATCATAAGAGGGGAAAGCATAGAATGCGCCTTTAGGTGTTTCTATGTGAATACCATCGATTTCATTGAGCCTTCTTACAATGAGGTCTCTTCTCTTTTTGAAGATCGCTCTTGCGTTTTCGAGATATTTATCGATAGTTGGCATTGCATTCAATATTCCGTACATGGCAGGCATATTAGGGCTGGCACATACGTGATATTGCATTTTGATAAGAGGGTCCATTATTTCGGTATTGGCGACCAAAAAACCCATTCTCCATCCTGTGACGGCCATCATCTTAGAGAATCCTCCGACAACAATCGCTTTGTCCAACTGTGAAAGGAAAGAGATGTGTTTGCCTTCATAGATGAAGGAGTCGTAAACTTCATCGGATATAATCGTAATGTCGTTGTCTGAAGCAACATCACAAAGTGCCTTGAAAGTGTTTTTGTTCAGTATAGATCCAGTTGGATTGGATGGGGAGTTCACTACGATTACCTTGGTCTTCTTTGTGATCTTTGAAAGGATATCATCTATATCGGGCTGGAAGTCCTTGCCGGACAACTTATATTCAGTATATTTCCCTCCAGCAAGGACTATGTGTGGTCCGTATATGACGAATCCAGGACTTGGGACTAGTGCTTCGTCTCCTGGATCAACTATGGATTGTGTAATCTCAAGAAGTGCAGATGAACCACTGGGGGTTATCATCACGTTTTCGGCTTTGATCGGGAAGTACATGGAATAACGTTTCGCAACGGCTTCTCTGAGGGACATAATTCCTGCGGTGGGTCCGTATTTGTTTAGTCCTTCAGACGCTGCTCTGTTCATTCCTTCGATAGCTTCCTTCGGTGGCCAGAGATCAGGTTCTCCTAGGCCGAGATTGATACTGTCAGGACTTGCTAGGTCAAACATTTTTCTAATTCCTGACATCGGGATGGACGCTAGTCTTTCTGAGACCTTCATATTTCATGGAGATGCATTCGCACTATTATACCGTTGCAGTTGTGTGTTGGGGCAGTCATCTTCCGAAATAATTTTTTCGGCCTAACAAAAGCTATTCTGGCAGTACTTTTTGTCAATAACTCCCTACAATTGTTAAGTTTGAGCAATATATATCCTGTCTTTTGTGCGTGGCTATGAAAATCATTATAAACCCTTTATGAAGATTCATTACCAATGTCTCCTAACCATAAAGTGGGTTTTATACTCGCACTGCTGGGGTTTGTAATACTCTTGCTCGGTTCGTGGGGATACATGGGCGTGTACAATCTGAGCGTGACCATTTCGTACGTCTTGATGGTAGTCGGGATCGTAGTGGTCATCGCCTCCATGGTGGTAATGTACCTCATGAAAGACGCGGATGAACATGTCGTAAAGGAGGAATAACCAATGGGAATCATGGATAAGATTAAAGGTGTCTTCAACAAGAAAGACAAAGCACCAGGTGTTAAGAAGGTAAAATCAGTAGGCGGAAGAGCCGCACAATTCAATGGATCTGGAAAAGTTGCCGAGTCATTGAAATTTGCCGCAGCAAAGATTGATGTGCAGGTTGCTGCAAAAAAGTACGACGATAAGAGGGCGGACATGTTTATGGCACAGCTCAAAGGTGTCGAGGCTTCCGGGGCAACAGAAGACGCAAAGCTTGTTCAAATTAGTCAGATTATCGGCGGAATTATTGCAGGGTAAATATACCTTCTAAACTTTTTTAGTACTTCTCTTTTAGTATGTAGTGGGAGCGATCGTATGACTGGCGCCATGAACATGAATTTGATTTATTGTTTCTTTGATGCCGCCAATATGCACAGATGGAACGATCATATTCGACCTATAGATCTTACTGAGCTAGATAAACAAGCTCACAAGGCAGCTATTGCCTGGGTATTAGGCAAATATGAGGAGCAGGAAAACAATATTATTCTGAATTGGGACGATATCATTGAATTTTCAATGTTCTCTTTTATTGAAAGATTAATACTTACAGACCTTAAACCAGAACTTTTCCACCAGATCAAGAAAGAGAAATTCAAAGAAGTAAACAATTATGTGATGGCAGAATATGATAGGCTTGTTCCAGATTCAGATGAGCAATTCAGAGTACGTTTAGAAAGATATCTCAGATCAGATAATAAAACAGTGGAGAATGATATTGTTCGTGCTGCACATTACCTTGCAACAAATTGGGAGTTTAATCTAATTTATGAAATGAACAAGAAATCAGTTGGTATTGAACAGACAAAGGCGAACATCTACATGGAATTGAAAGAACATATGGACCTTGTGGGTGTTAAGAAGACATTGAGTTCTCAATCTCAGACGTTCATCGATCTCTTCGGCCAACTCAGGTTTCAGCAGAGGTGGACCCGTGTACCGAGAATACCTCAGACAACGGTTCTCGGTCATTCGCTTATGGTCGCCAATATGATATATTTACACGATCTTGATACAAAAGTAGAGAGACGTCAGAAATACAGTGATTATTATACAGCGTTGTTTCATGATCTCCCAGAAGTTCTTACAAAAGATGTAATATCGCCTGTAAAAGTGAATGTTCAGGGCCTTACAGAAATGCTGGACGAGTATGAATTCAGTCTTATGAATTCAAAAGTAATGCCTTTGATTCCTGAGGCGTGGCATGAGGAATTCAGTTTTTTGGTGTTTGATCCTTTCAGAGATAAGGATGACGAAAGGTTTGGGAAGACCTCAGGAAAGGACATCAAATTATGTGATGTGCTTGGTGCATACATGGAGGCCTTTGTTTCAAGATGTTACGGGATAACATCAGCAAAGTTGAGAGAAGGGGAGCTGTCTCTGAGGGATAGATTGATGAAAGAAGGTAAAGGGATCAACGCCGTAGCATTGATCGACAGACTAGATCATATGCAGATCTAATTGCCTATTATTTCTTGTCCTCTCATGTATGGTCTAAGAACTTCGGGTATTGTTAC
>JBAZDV010000038.1:0-8172 GCA_041654195.1 Candidatus Methanomethylophilaceae archaeon
ATTCTCCGCAATAATCCTTCTTCTGCTTGGGGTGCGTCTCGGGATTGTACTTGCAATGGGTGCATTTGATAGTCTTATACATGTTCAACTGAGCCTGATTCCCAGGGATCGTTTCGATATCTAACACGACAGCTTCATTCACCGTAGTTTACCTCCTGCGGGTGCCATAATCATTTTTGCTTTGCATGCTCTCATTGGCCGCATGGGTGTTCCAGATTTTTCAAATCTCACGCCTGATGCTTGTATTGGATTATAGAGGAATCCCACGCCATCCCCATTTCGATTACTGATGCCGAGAATTACTCCTTTTTCCATAATTACCAATGGACCTACTCGCATGAAACTATTAAGGATGTTCTCACAGATAAACCTTTTGCACTTGCTATCAAAAAGTTTAAATAAGTACACCCCCTAAATACGTAGTATGGAAAGCCAAGGTGATTCTTCCAACTGCTCATTATGTAAAGGCAGAAAAATTGTCAGCATGTCCTGTGGAGTTGAAATAATCGATGGCAAGCCTGTTCTCAAAACCGAGACACATCCTTGCCCAGCCTGTCAGGTGACCTAAAATGGCATACGTTGCAAAAGTAAAGAAGGCCTTCTTTCTGGACTTTTACGAAGGCGAAGTACTACCCGTTGAACTGACCCGTTACCTAACCGCTACCGGCAAACTAGCCGATCTAGTCTCCTCGGGGGCAATTGAAGTTGGTTATTTCACGTCAGCAGCATGAGATAGCCTTCGAGTTCGAGGGTCATCGTTTTACCTGGGGTCACATCAAAACCATTGGCCGTGAAATGCGAGGTGAGCTTCCTGTCCAATGCTACCTCGATCCTCGCGTTCGACAGGCCGTAGAGAACTTTATTTCAAAGAATGGTGGTGCTTAAATTGACTGAAACTATCGAGGACATGGTTGCTGCCAAGAAAATCTCCATGCATCTGAGCTTTTCGGGTGGTATTGCTAGAATTAACGTCTTTGTCGAGAAGCAATACGAGAGCTACGCATTTCTTGCTCAGATAACCAAACAGGTCTCTGACCTTGGTTTTGAAATTTTCAGCATGGAGATTAACGGCTTTACGATGACCAAGGTCATAACTGTAGACGAATTTGCCGTCCTTTACAAAATATGGAGTAGCTAATTATGGAAATACATGCCGAAAAAGATCCAGAGCGTTGTCTTTGTGACGATTGCCACAATGATGGCTGCAATAGCAACCTCCGTGCCATGCGAATAGTTGTAGGCTGCAACGATTTTGTCAACGCCCAAGGCGAAAAGAGCTGTGACATAATCTATTCAACCACTGCCACAGGCCTGGTCACGGACCTTGGCAAAGGTGACATCTGCAAAGACTGCCACAACACAGAATGCCAGGACCCCCTCCGTGATAGCGGTTCCGTCATCGGCTGTCCTCAGTTCATGGCTGCAGATGGCCGCCAGTTCCACATGACCAGGGAGTCATTATGAGTAAACACAGAGCGTTATTAATATTGGAGATCTTATTAAGAGAAGGTTCAATCACTTCACCTGATCGCGTTTCAATTGAACGTGCTATGAAGGAAATTCGAAGTTCAATAAAGGAGACGTTCATCTGTGCCCAATGCGGCAAACCTTTTGACCGACTTCGCAGTCAACTTACAATACCAGATCAGGAACATGTGTTCTGCAAAATGAGTTGCTATCAAACCTATCGTAGAGTGACAGGGGCCCATCAAAGATTTGATTATGTCTGTGAAAACTGCGGCAAACCCTTTACCAGGAAACAGAAGAGTGTTGGAAAACACCCATGCTGCAGTCGAGAATGTAATTATGAATACAGAGGAGTTCATCGATGAAGAGAAATGCAGCATCTATTAGAAAAAGTGCCGTGAACACGTTGCAATATGTCTTAGATAATGGTTCAATCAACTCTGCTGATCGCATTTACATTGAGGGTGTGATTAAAGAGTTGCAAAGTGTGCAGCCATTAAAACTTATCTGTAGGCAGTGTGGTAAACCTTTTGAAAGGCTTCGCAATCAGCTTATGCCTGGTCAGACCACCGATCATGTCTTTTGCTGTAAGTCATGTTCTAGTCTCTATCGGGTCAGGAAAGGGAAAACAATGTATGATTTTGTCTGTGAGTTCTGTGGCAAATCATTCACACTCCCGTATAGAAAGTATGGTGAGCATATCTTTTGCACAAGAGAATGCCACTATGATTTTCTGAGGAACAAAGGACCACGCACATGAAAACGATTACCTTAACCGATACCCAGCATGGATTTCTCTACGGTCTGCTGGAATCCGTCCTGGCCATTGCAACGCTCAAGGGAATGAAACAGCATAAGGCCATGAACCTGGCCAAAGAGATATTGGAGCTGCTAAAATGAAAGTCGAAGTACGTTGGCATGATGGTTACAAGAAATCGTATAGCGTAAAGGACACCGAGGAGCATCCCAGGATAGGTCCGGACTGGTTGTGGATCGACAGAGGACCCGAATTCAAGCTTAGGTTTGTCCATATCCCCGTCAGGGGTGTTCGAGTGGTCAGAACGGACGAGCGGTTATGATGGTCAATTACGCTGGTAAGGTGGATTTGAGCACCATAGATTGGTTTGGCCATTCGGCCCTGGTACTCTTTCTGAATGGCTGCCCAATGAAATGCCCCAACTGCCACAATGCCCAGATCAGAATGACCACGAAAATGGTTGACTTCGACGTTATCAAGGCTGCGATCCTGGATGCATGCCGGTTTGTAGGTCATGTGGTTATTTCTGGGGGCGAGCCTGCCTGTCAACTGAGTGCATGCCTCCGAATTATCGATTATTGCCATGAGCTAGGCATGGATGTTGGAATTGAAACCTCAGGCTGTGGTCCTATTGCATCCGGGGCTGACAGGGTATTCCTTGACATCAAAACTTCGCTTGAGAGGGCCCTGTACGACTCGTACACAGGCTTTCCGGGCAGTTTTGATAGTCTCATGTCTAACCTGCCCCGAATGGCTCCTAGCCGAGCTGAGATTAGGATGGTGCTCTTCCCGGAGTCCCAGTATGATGTCAGCACCATGGATGCATTGCAGGGCTTTCCGATCAGAATTTCGATAGGCAAGGGCTCTGGCAATGGGGTCGTAAGCCAGAACGGACTCAGGGAATTCGGATTTGAGCTATACGAATACTTGGATTATTCAAGTGCAAAAATTGAGCAGGGAAGGATGTTGATTCACCCATGAACGTGGTTCAACTGGAGGACGTGCCTCCACTGAGATTGATGATCACGAAAGATAAAGTCATCATCCGAAAAGCAGAGAACGGGGAAGGCGGCTACTGGATAAACGGTAAGAAGGTTCCGGATTGGATAGTTCGAGAGGCTTTCAGGCGGCTAAATGAATAGCTGGTGGTGGAAATGGATCCGAATGAAGCTAAGGTATTGCGAAAGTTGCTTACAGAATATAGAGATTTGATTGCAGCATATAACGACATGGTTACATATTGCGTTTTATTGAACGCACGATGCATTTTGTTGGCAAAATGGTTATCAGAGGAGAGAGCTGAGCTAAACTACAGGAAAAAGTATCCGGATAGACCTTGGACAGCTCTCGGGGATGAACGTGACAAGTTGGTTGATGCTGCAGAACTTGAACTGCGTGCAGAGGGTAAACTATGACTACGTATAATGATTGGAAAGCACAATATCGCATTTGCGCGTACTGTAAAAACTGGGATCGTCCTCATCAGGTAAGGATGGCACTGCTTCCGGGATTTGCTGACTTTGTAGCTGGTTGTGCGGCTAAGGCTCCGGCTATGACATGTGCTTCCAACGGAGATGGGTGCATGTCGTATGTACCAACGGACCTGGCACAGATGTCTCTGAGCCATGTTTCGGATAAGTTGGGGGTCTCAGTTTGAGTGACGTTTGCATGGGCTGTGGTGAGGAATATGGCGACTGTACTTGCTTCCGGAAGGAAAAGAGAAAGGATCAAAAACCTCTCGAAGTACAAGAAGAGATGGGTGAAGCATGAGGATACCAACGTCGATGGCTCATTTGGTGGGCAAGGGGAAGATGCAGGGGGAGATGGTTGTATGCGACTTTCCGATGCTTAGCATGGTTATGGTGGATTTGCAGAATGATCTGACACGAACGGCAGCAGAGTACGCTGAAGTGAGATCAATTCCGGATTATATGAGACATATGGTTGGCGATGTACAAATATGTCCAAAAGAGAAGATGGTTGTGGTTGGAGGAAAAGAAAGGAAGGCTCTCATTTCCCACCAATGGGTGCTGTATCCTCTGGTGAGTGACCAGGAAAAAAGAACGGTGAGAGGCGGAAAGAAGTATGTTAAGAGGCAGGTATCAGGGTATATGGAAAGGTATTTTGGAACATTTCCGGTGGTGGAGGTTGCGAAAAAGGTTGAGGCAAGTGCAAGAAAACATAAGACCTCAATCAGGATCATCGACGATGACGAAGAGATATTGAGGTTTTGATAGGCATGGGCTGGCAAGGAGACTGGAAGGAAAGGGCCATCAGACAGGCTCTTTTCAAGTGTGCTGGATGTGGGAGATGTTGCCGTGAATTTGCAATAATCGACCTTAGTTCGAGAGATTTGCATCGGCTGGCCAGGCACTTTCATGAGAACCTGGCTGCAACGATGGTTAGGGTTTGCGCCGAGCATCCGGTAGATAAAGGGAGATTTATATTCAGGGAATCAGGACCATGCAAATTTTATAAAAATGGATGTAGGATTTATGAGACGAGACCAATTGTGTGTAGGCTTTATCCGTATCTTGGCGGCGATAATTGTTTATGTGAAGCTCCTGAAATTGAGGTGCCGGATATGGACAATAGTGCATTGTGGATCGCCCTGGCCAAGAGTACCGGGTTGGCAGTCACGGAAATGATTGCGTACCTTAAGACGATAGGAGCTTGGAGTGACGATGCATAACTTAAAGCTGGATTTGGATAAGGTTGCAGACATGCTGTTGTGGAACACGAGAAGGTGCCTGTTCCATGAAATTGCAGAACGAAAGGATGTTACTTATTCTGCTACGGCAGCCTGCCTGGGGCTGAACTTGGGTGAGGACTATCTGGTGAAGGAAGCTGTAACCAGGATCAAGAGGAGATGTGCAGGTAGGAGATACTGGTTCGAGGACTGGGGGGAGGCTGGAGCATGGTTGTGCCGGGTTTAGATGGGGTAAACCGCTATCGAGTGAAATATAGGGTTTGCGAGGGCGGTATGTTGAGAATGGGTGCTGTGCTGGCTACTGACTACAATAAGGCCTGCGGGATAGCGCTTAAAAGTTATCCAATTGTGGTGGATGTGATGGATGGACCTAAGATGTATGGACACATAATCGATACTAGGAGAGCTGATTTGGGGCTTATGATCTGGGAGGAACCTGGTGGATTTCGATAGCAGTTGAGACTTATTGAAATCTGCAAATATTTTTCAAAAAAAATCACTATCAGCGAAATTAATTCAATTTTCTATTATAGGGTGGAGAGAGTGTAAATATATATGAGATGATTGATTAGGTTATGATTGTGTTTGATTATGTGGTTAAGATGGTAGATAGGAGTTAAGTTGAGTGGTTAAGTTGGAGGATAGTAGGATATGGCTGAGGCCCCAGGGAGTTTGCCTCCCTCCCATTTTGGGAGCCTGGGAGCTGTGGCTTTTCCCTAAGATGGTCTGGATCCCCTTCCACCCGGTCTGGTCCTGGGTGCTTCGGGGGGTCCGTTGACCCCCTTCTCCGGCTTGGCTTCCTCCCGTTTTTACGCTCTGGTCTACGGCCGGCTTACGCCGGCTTGGGCCGACTAAGGTCGGCCTGTTCGCCCCCCCTTTTATTCTATTGTCTATATCTAAACATTACTCACCATTATCGTACTACCCCGCCTTGGGTTGCACACTACTGTACATAAACCAACCACAATGTACAGATTTGTACAACCATGTACAGATACGGCCATCGATGTACAAATCTGCTCAGTGGTGCTGATATGAACCTCATGTTAACCTAATCTATATAGGGCTCCACATATCGGTTTAAGTTGGCCGATGTCTATTATTGAACGTGCATCAATGCACAAATTCGTCCCCCCCTTCTCTTTTTCTCTTCTCTCTATCTACATATTAACCTAAATGCTTTTAAACATACATCATCAACCTTATCTTATCATATTAGCTTATTAGCTAGCGATAACGGCCAAAAACGTACAATCCGGCCCGGCCCGGCCCGCTAGCACCCATTCTTGCGGGAAAATGCACACTACCGAGCACCAATGTACATATCTGTCCAATTCTGCTTAACAATGGACACTACCGTACATTCTGCTTAACTGGTGTCTATATACGTACATTGACCTATTATTCCCCTATTAGCTTAATAGGATAATTTTATATCTATCAAAATTCTCCCTATTATAGTAAATTGAATTAATTAAACTTCATTAATTTTAAGTAGAATTAAAATATCATAAAATAAAATGATTTAATTCGCAAAAATATCTATTCAATTAAGTAGAATTAATCCATCTCGCGAATTCCTCATCTATTTTGCTTCATTTCCCTTTAACTGATATCTATTTTGCTTTATCCTATATCCAATTAAGTCAAACCGTATTCATATGAATAAAAGGCTTATATGCTAACGGTTTTCTGCTTTTTTTCCCTCTTTTTGCGCCGCTCCATATAAGGGATTACATCCCTTAAACCCTTCTTACGCTACTTAGACGTTATCGCAAACCCTTCAATCTTCAACGTGGAAGGCTCTTAACTCTTCAAGGTTCAATCTTTACCCTTTTCCGTGCTACTTATCACTTGAATCTTTCAAGCCTTGCCACAGTCCTATAAACGGCTAAATCCATTTCCCTTTATCCTATATATATTTCCCTTCATTTCATATATATCCTAATATAAATCACATAAAACGCCGTTTATCCCATAAAAACCGCAATCTAGCGCCGTTTTTCTCACATTGACCGCCGTTAAATCGCTATGCGCCGCCACTTTGCAACGACACTAATAAGAGCATTTTTTACGTTTTACCTTTCGCGTCGCCCAAAACCGACACCGGCAGCCATCTTTTGCCGTCCTACCTTTTGACCGTCGCGCCGACGCCACGCCACAAAACCGCAATGCGTTTTTATTCGTCTCCTCATATCCTTATTTACCCTTCTACAAAACAAACCACGGCTAACCGTGCGCCAAACCTCCGCGCCGCGCTAACCACTATCAGCAAACCCTTTAATCCAAATGGGTGCTAACCTGTCGCCAAAAGGCCCGCGACCCGATGCACACTTTTGTACATTATCCCGCAATTCTGTACAATGTTGCACAAAATACCGTCATCAGTGCGCCCATAACTTTATATTCTCATCCCCTAAGGGTTAGCTACCGAAAGGGCGAAGGCCCGAACGGGAAAAGCTCAAAAAGAGGAATAAACCGAGACGAAAGTTTAAGCTTCCAAAACCGCAAACCGCCAAACCGCCAAACGAACAAAACCGTTAACAAGGAAGGTGAAACAAAAAGATTGAGACGGACAACGGCACATTAAACCCATTGATGGAAAAGGGTTTAATCTGTCCGTTGGGCCTGTCAAAGTGTCCAAAAACCAAATACGGCAAAACCCACCCTAAAAAGGCCACGGGAATAAACCGCGCCGTCCTAGATAATCCTAAAGCGTAATTGCAAGCTTTAGTCTAGGCTTAAGATCCGTTATAGGTCAAAAACTGAAAAGCGGATAAACGGCATGCGACGGTTAAATCAAGCTTATGAGTGGTGCTCTGATAGCTGATAAGCTTGACTCGCAAAATTCGAAGGGCTTGATAAAGACATCTCGCCCAGTGCGCCGGAATTCGTCATAATTCCGATAAAGATAAGGCAAAAATGATCACGATTTACCTACCCATAGGTAAAGCTCGACGAAAAAGTAACCTTCTCATAGGCCCACTGATAACGGCAATGAATCGATCAAGCCCAATGTAGGAATTGATAGACCTACTGCAAGATTTAGAGGGAGACTGTCACAGAGAAATTCCATCTCATCAATGGGCAGAGTCTCTGATAAGGTCTAAATCTGAAGTTCGTAAAACGCCTTTACTACTGACATTCTCGTTTAAGCCCAATTAGGTGATACCGAAAAGGCCCAAAAAACGGGAGCTACAGAACCGAATAGTAACGACAGGCTCGGACTGTCACTCTC
>JBAZDV010000039.1:0-7955 GCA_041654195.1 Candidatus Methanomethylophilaceae archaeon
AAAACATCAAGCTCCCGATTGAGTGATTTGCCGAACCTGTGATTGAAGATTAGTTTAATTTTTGATTTTGTAAAATATTGACCCCAATCAAAATCTATAAATAAAATGATGTTACAATCACTTTCCTATTGCTGTATTCCTCCGGATTGTGGATCACGGATTGTGGAATAAAGATACTTATTATCCAAAAATGGAAGCGATTTACATGGTGAATCTTAGACAACCAAACTCAAATGATGCAACACAAACGTTCAACCGATCAAAAAGTGTTGTACCAATGTCCGGCATATGCACACGATGTGTGGATGGATGCCGCGATAACTGTGAAATTTTCAAGTCCTCGTTCAGAGGGCGGGAAGTATTATATCCCGGCCCATACGGAGAGATTACGGCGGGTGCAGACAAGAACTATCCTGTAGATTATTCACATTTGAATATACAGGGATATGCAGTAGGTGCAGTGGGCCTTCCAGAAGGCATAGAGGCTGATCCCGATACTGCACGGTTCCCAAATGTCGATACTACAACAGAATACGGATGGGATAAAAAAGTAAAGATGAGAGTGCCTATGTTCACAGGTGCACTTGGTTCCACGGAAATTGCAAGAAAGAACTGGGAACACTTTGCAGCAGGTGCGGCAATTTCAGGAATTACCCTTGTTTGTGGCGAAAATGTCTGTGGTGTTGACCCGGACCTAAAACTCGATAATAACGGGCTGATCACTGAATCACCAGAAATGGACCGCAGGATCAACCTGTACAATAAATTCACCGACGGTTATGGTGAAATGCTTATCCAGATGAATGTGGAAGATACAAGACTGGGTGTCGCAGAGTACATATCCAGCAAACACAACATGGATACCATTGAACTCAAATGGGGGCAGGGCGCAAAATGTATCGGCGGTGAGATCAAGGTGAAAAGCCTTGAACGTGCAATCCAGCTTAAGAAGCGCGGCTATATCATAACCCCTGACCCTGAAAAATCATCAGTTCAGGAAGCATTCAAGATGGGTGCGATCAGAGAGTTTGAACGCCACTCCAGACTTGGTTTTGTTGAGAAGGAATCGTTCCTTGAGGAAGTTGACCGCCTCAGGTCACTTGGATTTAAGCGTATCACCCTAAAGACCGGCGCCTATTCCATGGCAGAAACTGCAATGGCAATAAGGTACGGTTCAGAGGCAAAGCTCGATCTCCTGACCTATGATGGTGCACCAGGTGGCACCGGAATGAGCCCATGGCCCATGATGGAAGAATGGGGTACACCAACATTCTACCTGCGGTCACTGGTCTATGAATTTGCTGAGAAACTAAACGCAAATGGAATAAGAGTGCCTGACCTTGCAATGGGAGGCGGGTTCTCAAGCGAGGATGGTATATACAAGGCGCTGGCAATGGGGTCACCGTACTTTAAAGCAGTATGTATGGGTCGTGCCCTGATGATCCCGGGCATGGTGGGCAAGAACATCGGCGTGTGGCTTTCAGAAAAAAACCTTCCGAAGACCGTTTCCGAGTTTGGACACCGTCCGGAGGAGATTTTCGTTCACTACGAGGAACTGTCAGAGTGTTATGGCGAGGATATGAAGAACATGCCTCTTGGGGCACTTGGCATCTATTCGTATGTTGAGAAAACGAAGGTTGGGCTCCAGCAGCTTATGGCAGGGTCCAGACGGTTCAACATCTCAACAATTTCACGCAAGGATATCATGACACTTACCGAGGAAGCTGAGAAGGTATCCGGTATTGCTTACGTGATGAATGCGTACAGAGACGTTGCTGAAGAGATCTTATTGGATTAAAGTAAGTGATCTACTCACTTACTTCTTTTTTTGCTTTTTTTATTTCTTAACAACGGTTACCGAATTCTTGGTCAAATAGGAAACCGAACGCTTAAAGCCAGAAACCTGGAAGGTTGTGACTAAGTAAGAGACAGTGATTTCAAAATCCTTGAAGTTATGTCAGACTTTCCCCATATTCGAATCTCCTGTAAGTTTTATTACCCAACAATACGTATCAAAAAGACTATGAAACAATTCGAATCCGATTCGGCCAATGTCAGGATCCCGAAAGGATACAGCATTCATGTCATTAAAACATACTTCTGGATTGGAGTTTTCTCAGCAATCCTGCTTCGGACGATAATAATCGCAGACCACTACAGCGGACTTGCTGCACGGGTGCTGTGGTACCTGGGAGTACTTGGTTACCTTCTGTTTTTTGCCCACATATATGATATCGCAAAACGCAGGGTGGGGGTAATAAAAGATCTGAACCTACTCGAAAAGATACAAACAAGGGAACCTTTACAGGAAAAGGATTTCGAAGGGCTCAATTACATTATGTGGAGCCTCTCTGTGTCCAAGCAGCGTTTGAACTATCTGGTCATTTTTACGTTTTCTATAATTGCCATCTTCTTACCATTACTACTGGACCTTGGAATTGTGGAGTTGTAATGGTGGCAGAAACCATCGCAGAGACGGTTTACAATTTCGGACACAAGAGTAACAGATATCTCTGTAAATTACGATGATGTCCATTATTTACCAAAAAGCTGCTAAAACCCTTCAAGTACTCGCTTCAAAATTGAAGTGCATGTATGTCCAACATTTAAACATATTATAAGAATGAATGTGAATTTCAGAAAATCCCTTTTACGTTGGATTAAACTCAAAGCTATTTGAATTTTTTAAAACAAAAAAAAAGTAGTAATAATATTAATTGAGCATAGCAGCAATCCGTAGTTCCCGAGGGCTCGCACACCTCAGTACCGTACGGAACGCTGGCGGGCTTATCTTCTGTGTTCGGGATGGGAACAGGAATTTCCCCGCCGCTATGGCCGCCATACTCAATTTCAGATCATTGTAACTTAAAGCCAAGGTCCGGATTCGAACCGGAATGGTATCGCTCTGCAGGCGATTGCGTAGCCGCTCCGCCACCTTGGCAACATTAAGCGAAGGCAGTTTAATGCACACAATCGATATAAACCTTACCTAGCGACAAGATATCTACAATGATAAATCGTGTACTCGTTCACATACCAGATATCGCCTGGACAAAGCAAAGTAGAAAAGGCACGGATGGTTAGTAGCCGCGGACTGAACACCTCGTTGCCTTGGTGCGTACATCCCGACCCTATCAACCCGGTCTTTTACCGGAATCCTTAGAGAGGTCTCTTTTAAGGTTAGATTTCGAGCTTAGATGCATTCAGCTCTTATTCCTTAGTGCGTAGCTGCTCGGCATTGCCCTGTCGGACAACCGATCGACCAGAGGCACCGTTGCTCTGTTCCTCTCGTACTAAAAGCAACTTACCCTCAGACCTCAGACACCTCTAGTAGATAGTAACCGACCTGTCTCACGACGGTCTAAACCCAGCTCACGATCTCCTTTAATAGGCGAACAACCTCACCCTTGGCCGCTGCTGCACGGCCAGGATGGAAAGAACCGACATCGAGGTAGCAAGCTGCCGGGTCGATATGTGCTCTTGCCGGCAACAACTCAATTATCCCCGGGGTAACTTTTCTGTCATTTTTGGCCCGCACCAAGCAGGCTCAAAAGTTCGCTAGAACCGACTTTCGTCTCGTCATCCACTGCTATGCTGAATAACGTCAGGCTGACTTATGCTCTTGCACTCTTCAGTGGGTTTCCGACCCACTTGAGTCAACCATTGCGCGCCCTTGATATCTTTTCAAGGGCGTCCCGCCCCAGGCAAACTGCCCACCTATCGGGGTCCTCCTCACGGAGTTAGGGTCGTAATTTTAAAAGGGTAGTGTCCCAATTGTGACTCCACCGATGCTGGCGCACCGGGATCGACATCTCCTACCTACACTGTACATTTAAAACCACAACTCAGCGACAGGCTGCAGTAAAGCTCCACGGGGTCTTCACTTCCCCCTAGAGGTCTCTAGACTCTGCACTAGAATGTAAGCTTCACCGGACTCTGGCTAGGGACAGTAGAACTCTCATTGATCCATTCATGCAAGTCGCCAATTAAGCGACAAGGTACTACGCTACCTTAAGAGGGTCATAGTTACCCCCGCCGTTTACAGGCCCTTCGTTCCGTTGTACCGAAGTTTCAGGTACCTGCACTGGGCAGGATTCAGAGATCGTACTAGCCCTTACGGGTTTGCGATCTCCTATGTTGGTATTAGACAGTTAGAGTTCTCTGGTCACTGCGACCTGCTATCTTCATAGCAGGCACTCCTTCTCCCGAAGTTACGGAGCCAATTTGCCGAATTCCCTTAGCCAGCTTATTTCCGACACGCCTTAGCCTTTTCAGCTAGGGGCACCTGTGTCAGTTCTTGGTACGGACATTTAACTCCCTTTTCACGGGCTCTTGGGTGCAGCCGGCTTTCGCCATTACATATTCGCCCGCTTCTCGCCATTACGGCTCTCCACGGGATTCGATGCTTAGACAGCGCGACAACGCTGCCCGGCCTGCCCGAAAGCGTCAGTTTTATTGTTAAATGGTACAGGAATATTAACCTGTTTCCCTTTCGGCGTACTCGAATTACGGTACGTCTTAGGACCGACTAACCCTCGGCTGACGATCATTGCCGAGGAAACCTAGCCCCTTCGGCGGTCAGGATTCTCACCTGACTTTGCTGCTACTATTACCAGGATTTTCGTTTCCGCACGGTCCACAGGACTTCACAGCCCTGCTTCTACCCGAACGCAACGCCTTCCTACGAGATTACCTTTCGGTACTCCGTGGTATCGGTGGTCGACTTGAGCCCCGTCCATTTTCGGGGCCCCAAACCTCGACTGGTGGGCTGTTACGCACTCTTTAAAGGGTAGCTGCTTCTAAGCTAACCTTCCAGCTGTCTAGGGCTTAGGACGCCCTTTAGTATTAACACTTAGTCGACACTGTGGGACCTTAACCACGGGCTGGGTTGTCTCCCTTACGGACTACAAGCTTACCCCAGTAGCCCGGACTCCGATCTTCTCAGACGACGGTGGGTTCGGAGTTTGACAGGGGATCGAGGAATTTCTTCCCCGGCTTCCCCAATCAGTGCTCTACTCCACCGACTATCTCCAATCAGGTCATGCTTCGACATGTTTCGGAAGGAACCAGCTGATGCCGGGTTAGATTAGCCTTTCACTCCGAGACGCAGGTCACGCGAATGATTTGCAGATCAATACCGCTTGCGGTCCTCCACGTAGCTTTCGCCACGCTTCAACCTGCCCACGCCTAGATCACCCGGCTTCGGGTCGTATTTAAGTGACTCCGCGCACTTGTATACGCCGCACCTCGCCCGAAGGCTGCGTGCATGTTGCTTTCGCTTCGGCTTCCCAATTACAAGGTTAGCCATCGCCACTTAAATACACTCCCTGGCCCGTTCTTCAAAACGTACGATACAACATCGGCACCGGTACTCGTACTGCAGCCTCGCGACTGTCTCCTTCATACCGGAGATCCTTTCATGCCATATCGTTCCATCACCATCAGGTTTCAGGCACTTTTAACCTCCCTTCTTGGGGTACTTTTCAGTTTTCGGTCACCCTACTACTTCGCTATCGGTCTCAAGACGTGTTTAGTTTTGGAAGTTGGTGCCTCCCAAATTCCCGCGAGATATCCAACCCACGGTACTCAGGAACATATCTCAAATCCTTCATTCTGCGTCTACGTGACTATCACACTCTATGGTCTAACGTTCCAGAAAAGTTTGACTTCGATTGAATAGGATCCTAGAGATCGTCCTTCAACACCACATCTCCCACACATTACTGGTGGGATTCAGTTTGAACTTTGCCGTGTTCACTCGCCGTTACTAGCGGCATCTCATTCGATTTCTTTTCCTGTCCCTACTAAGATGTTTCAATTCGGGACGTTCCCGATCGTTACCGATCGATACTTGCGTATCAAGAGGCCTCATTAGGAAATCCCAGGTTCAAAGGTTCCATGCACCTCCCCTGGGCTTATCGCAGCTTGGCACGTCCTTCATCAGCGCTTGAGCCGAGCCATCCACCTGACGGCATAATTACCAGAGTCCACCTCACTTTATCCAGTGAGCGTCTGGTATGCAAACTTATACACGATTTCACCGCATCTGTTCTAAACAGATACATCCATCCTTCCCGGGCAAAGTTACTTGCCTGGTGCACTTGATACAAATGGACTTGCTGGGACTCGAACCCAGGGCCTCTGCCTTGCAAAGGCAGCGATCTTCCAACTGATCTACAAGCCCGCTTTCTTATAAAGCCCAGCAATGTTATTTTGTTGGATTATTTTGTTGGATTATGACAGTTTATCGGCATCTGATCGGTAGTGTTGACCTGCTTTATGCAGGTCGTGCTTAGGAGGTGATCCAGCCGCAGATTCCCCTACGGCTACCTTGTTACGACTTAACCCCCCTTGCGAAATTTAGGTTCGAACACGGCACTTAAGTCCGTGCCCTCACCCATACCTCACTCGGGTGGTTTGACGGGCGGTGTGTGCAAGGAGCAGGGACGTATTCACCGCGCTATGTTGAAACGCGATTACTACGGATTCCAGCTTCACGAGGACGAGTTACAGTCCTCGATTCGAACTACGATTGGGTTTATGAGATTACCATCCCTTTTCAGGGTAGGGACCCATTGTCCCAATCATTGTAGCCCGCGTGTAGCCCGGGAGATTCGGGGCATACTGACCTACCGTAGCCCGCACCTTCCTCCGCTTTAGCAGCGGCGGTCCCCACAGAGTACCCATCATTCCGAAGAACATGCTGGCAACAGTGGGCACGGGTCTCGCTCGTTGCCTGACTTAACAGGATGCTTCACAGTACGAACTGACGACGGCCATGCACCTCCTCTCAGCGATTCGGGTAAGGTCTTTAGCCTGACCTACATATTGCTGTCGCCCCCGGTGAGTTTTCCGGCGTTGAGTCCAATTAAACCGCAGGCTCCACCCGTTGTAGTGCTCCCCCGCCAATTCCTTTAAGTTTCAGCCTTGCGGCCGTACTTCCCAGGTGGCTCGCTTCACGGCTTCCCTACGGCACCAGAAACGGTCGCACCATTCCTGACACCTAGCGAGCATCGTTTACGGCTGGGACTACCCGGGTATCTAATCCGGTTCGTGCCCCCAGCTTTCGTCCCTCACCGTCGGACCCGTTCTGGTAAGACGCCTTCGCCACTGGTGGTCCCACAGGGATTACAAGATTTCACTCCTACCCCTGTAGTACCTCTTACCTCTCCCGGTCCCAAGTCTGACAGTATCCTTTGGAAGCCTAACAGTTAAGCTGTCAGATTTCCCAAAAGACTGATCAAACCGGCTACGGACCCTTTAGACCCAATAATAGTGATCACCACTCGGGCTGCCGGTGTTACCGCGGCGGCTGGCACCGGTCTTGCCCAGCCCTTGCTAACACATGCTTTTTAAACATGCGGACAGCCAACATAAGATGCTGGCACTCAGTGTCCCCTTATCGCGGTTTCCCGCATTGTAAAGTTTTCGCGCCTGCTGCGCCCCGTAGGGCCTGGATTCATGTCTCAGAATCCATCTCCGGGCTCTTGCTCTCACAACCCGTACCCGTCGTCGGCTAGTAGGTACACTACACCCACTACTACCTGATAGGCCGCAGATCCATCCTTGGGCGGTCGAAACCATTTTACCCACGAAGCATTCCAGCATTCATGGGTTATCCGGAATTATCCCCAGTTTCCCAGGGTTATGCCGGTCCTAAGGGCAGGTTATCCACGTGTTACTGAGCAGTTCGCCATGTTCACGAAGAACATTTGACTTGCATGGCTTAGTCGAACACTGAGAGCAGTGACCTCTGGCAGGATCAACCAGAGTTTTTGTATGCACACTTGAAAGAAGTCAACTAAGAATTGTTGGGAAAGTCTCTATCTAAGAGTCTTTCTTTGCACATTTAGTTGGTTATTTCTGTTCCGATAGAATGAAACTACCGATCAGAATTAACCGAACTGCCTAATCCAACGTCAGACAGGGAAATAGCTCCCGTCTCCACTTGATAA
>JBAZDV010000040.1:0-7642 GCA_041654195.1 Candidatus Methanomethylophilaceae archaeon
CTTCAAGATGAAATCAATCCTATCATCCAGTGTTACGTTACATATGGAACTGTCTGAGAATTTTCCGATTATGGAAGATTCCATCTGACAAACCGTTACCACTGCTTTATTGGAACTTATTATTGCCAAAGGTATAGTATCATATGTCGAGATCTCGTTGCCATTGTTCTCATAGGGGATATCAACGAGAAGAAGGACACCATTGTCGAGGACCTCAAATCTTGAGCCCTCATCCTTATCAAGGGAGGCGCTGACATCGGTAACATCGACATTCAGTGTCCTGGCGACCAAAGAGATCTCATCGATTGTGGGTTGAGTAAGTCTGACCCAAACATTTTCAGACACATCATCTGCAGGTACGATCTTACCATCGCGGGTCTTAAAAGATCTCATCATTATCTGCATTAATGTCGTTTTTGGTATTTAGTATCGGAGGAGAAATGAGTAGTCCCGCCCGGATTCGAACCGGAGTCGCTGGCTCCAAAGGCCGGCATGATTGACCGCTACACTACGGGACTATCATTCGTGAAATCGAGTTCAGTTATTTAACATTCTGGGATGCGTTGCATTGAACACGCTCGTGTCAGACCAAAAATCATTGATGAGAATATAAAAAAGGGTATAGTTTTTTAACGGACCGGTAGCATCGAATAAACAGACGTCAGAAAGAATTTATGAAGGACCTAATATTTTTCCAAAAAGATGAGTGGGTGCACAGCCGATAATCTCTACATCAAGGAATGTGCCCATGGGAATGTTACCTTCAATACCTACAGGACGATAGTTCTCTGTCCGGGCAATGACGGTATCAGATTTTCCCGGTTCTGTGACGAGTACGCGGAATCTTTGTCCGATGAGCTTTTCATTTCTGGCATATTCTGTTTCGGTTTTTACTTTCGTAAGTTCTGTGGAGCGTTCCTTACTGATGCGCCCGTGGACCTCGTCCTTCATTGTTGCAGCATCGGTTCCGGGGCGTACGGAGAAACGTGTTATGTTCACAGTATCGGCGCCTAATATTTTGATCAGATCGATACTTTTCTGGTGATCCTTATCAGATTCTCCAGGAAATCCCGTGATCATATCGGTTGCGATGCTGATGTCTGGGCAGATCTCCCTAGCACGGTTCACAATGCCCAAGAAACGGTCTACAGTGTAATGTCTTCTCATATCATTGAGAACAGAATTGCTGCCACTCTGTACGGGGATATGTAAGAATTTATAGACCCGGCGATCCTTCATCACGTTCAGCAGGTCGTCAAGAACAGGATCTAGATTATTGGGGTTCATCATTCCTATCCTGATGCGGTAGTCACCGGTGAATTCCAACAATTTTTTTAGAAGAATTGCTAGATTTGTATTGGTGTCACGGCCGTAACACGCGGTGTCCTGTGCCGTTACAAGAATCTCCTTTGCACCGGAATCTATTAGCGTTTTGAATTGTGACAGAAGCTCTTCTTCAGGATAACTTTTGAGTTTTCCTCTTGCGAAACGTGTGATGCAATAAGAACAATTGCCTAAACAACCTTGAGCAATAGGTAATATCGCCGATACACCTGTGCCACTGTCAACGACGGGCTCGGAACACCCATATGCGCTCTCCACCTTTCCCGTAAACAGGTCATATTCATCAGGAGGTATGATTAAGGATTCGGGAAGACGTATCGTTATCCTGTTTTTCTGGACCTTGGCCATACATCCAGTTACGATCACATCTTTTCCGGCTTTTTTCAATTCGCCCATGCGGCGGATCATTTTTTTCTCTGTGGTATCAACAACAGTGCACGTATTCAAAATGACTATGTCCGCATCATCGGCAGAATCCGCCTTTACGTGACCTAAGGAATTCATCTTTTGTGAAAGTTGTACGCCTTCACCGAAATTCATCGTGCATCCGTAGGATTCCACGAAGTATCTCATGTTATCCTCAGCGTGTGGTAGCTTCCTGTGTTATCGAAGCGAATGCCGTCTTAGCGGAGATCTTTACGATCTTCGCGTGAACGGTAGAACCTTTTACTGTGCCGGGCACTATGACGAGATATTCCACCAATTTACCGACGCCATCACCTTTTTTACCGACATCACTGATAAAGATCTCAACGATATCTCCTTCTTTCAGGCCTTTTACAGTGTCATTTTTGATACATTTTCTGACATTTACAGGCCTATGTGCACCGCATGCCTCGCATTCGACGATGAGGGTCCTTCCTTCTTTGTTCATTTTGGTGTCGGGGCGTCCGCATTCAGAACAGATTACAAACGTGTCTGTATAAGATTGGATCTTATCTGAGATCTGCACGGGGCTGATCTTTGCCTTGAGAACGACCCTGCGACCTTCCAGGTTTCCTGGGGTACCGAGTTCTCTTAAAAGGAACTGGAGAACGTGTTGTGGGTCTCTTCTCAGAACGTCGGTGATGTCGATGAAATTCTTTATCACTGTGGTTTTTCCTTCCTGGAATATCTCCATTTCTGGGACTACAAACCTTTCGTGGACCTCCCCTACTTCAGGGAGATTTTCTTTTGCTCTGTCGAGCAATGTAAAATAATCATCATCAGCATTCATGTCTACGCCTCGATTCCTGGCTATGTACCACTCTTTTATAAAGGTTTCATAAAAGAAAGAGGTGTTTTTACCTGAATTTCAACTCGAGTTTCATATGCAAAATTATGTCATCGACCGAATGCAAGGATTTTAATTGTTTAGTTTTCTTCGCTAGCACATGGAGCCTCGTTTTTCTCAAAGGACATCGGATACGATGGAATCATTTATCATGCAATTGATCGCAGTAGCGAATAAGCCAGGGATGATCTCATTTGCCACTGGTCTTCCTGATAAACGATTGTTTGATGTCAAAGGTATAGAGAAGGCAGCTATCGAAGTGATGGAAGGAGAGGATGCCGGCGATGCGCTCCAATATGGTGTGACCGAAGGTTTCCCATCTCTGAGAAAGAAGATCGCTGACAGATGCAAGAGGACGATGAACATCGATACAAAGGTCGATAACGTCTTTATAACGAACGGTTCCCAGGAATGCTTTGATAACCTGGGCAAGATGTTCCTGGATTGCGGAGATAAGATGATAGTTGAGAATCCGTGCTATTTGGGTGCATTGCAATCATATTCGGTTTATGCGCCGAAATATATCGGTGTAGATCTGAATAATGACGGACCCAATCTCGATCAGCTCACTGTGGCACTTAAGGAGAAACCGAAATTGTTCTATGGTATACCGAACTATCAGAATCCTTCCGGCATGTGTTATTCAGAGGAATCCAGAAAACAGATTGCCGAGATGTTATCTGATTCAGAAACGCTGATGATCGAGGATGATGCGTACGGTGAACTGGGATATGACGGTAGGGCCGGAAAAGCGATCAGATCGATGTCCGATAATGTTGTCCTCACGGGCTCATATTCAAAGATAATCTCTCCCGGGATGAGGATCGGATGGATGGTCATTCCTGATTGGATGATCGAGCAGACGAAAGTTTCTTTGGAGGCGGGTTGTCTGCATGCGGGTTCTTTCTCACAGAGGATCATGGATCGTTTTCTTGAAAAAAATGATCTGGACGTCTATCTTAAACCGATCCGTGCGGAATACAAGAGAAAGAGGGATCTGTTCCTAGATCTGATGGAAGATCATCTTCCGGATACGATGTCATGGAACGACCCTACTGGTGGAATATTTGTCTGGCTCTTAACACCAAAAGGTACCGATGCAATGCATTTGTATGATGCGGCACTGAAGAAAAAGCTTGTTCTTATGCCGGGGCGCCCATTTCACATCAGAAATGGAGAGAACACCATACGTCTTAATTTTGCTACTGCCTGTGATGAGGATATGAAGAAGGGAATGGAGATCCTTTCGAAGGTTTGTAAAGACGTTTTCTAATCATTCATCAGAAAATCGATGTAATTCATTATCCTGATGCCCTCAGGATTGTTGTATTTTTCATCATCCTTGGTGATTATTGTTTTAGAATGACCATTTACAGACATCAGCGCCTCGATCTCATTATCAGTAATGTCTTCGATTAGGGAAATGGCCACCTGGTAATAATCAATATCATTGTCCTTTTTAGCAATAAAACTTATTTCAGTACCTTTGTAAGAACCGATCATTACGCTATAGCCTCTGCGCAATAATTCTATGAAGACAATATTCTCAAGTATTCTTTTGGCATCTTGGTCATCGTATTCAGTGAAAGCACATCTTAACCCCAGGTCTGTGAGATAATATTTTGCATTGGTCTTCATTTCTTGTTTTGTTCTGAGATCATATCTGGGAACACGGTTTATAAGATGCACCTCTTCCAACGCGACCAGGTAAGAATCCACTGCCTTCTGATTGTTCAATCCCAACTTGCCGGCCATATTGGCGGGAGAGATCAAAGAGCCACAGTTTTCGAATGTGTATCCGATCACATCGTTAAATGTATCAAAATTTCGAATCTCATTCCATGGTGCAAGTTCTCTGATCAGTATTGAATTTAGAATGCCGTTCAATAATTCGTTTACAATTTCCGGTTCCATGTTTGTTCTTACGATCGGCAGAGAACCGATCCGAACGTAATCGTTGTATCTGGATTTCATTGATGCATAAGAGATGTCACACGGATTCAATTCAACGAATTCTTTGAAAGAAATCGGCAGTATCCTTATGGTGTGTGTTCCAGTAATCATGTCTGGGGCGAATCGGTTGGCATTCGAGCACGTAATATACAGATCTGCATCTAAATTGATGCGTATCCATTCGATCGTTTGTTCCCAATCCTTGACCTTTAAAATATTGTCCAGAAAAATATATGTGCGTCTTCCAGAAGTATTTTTTTCAAGAAATGAGCACAGTTCTGAATGTTCTCTGATTTTACAGAATGAATCAAAATCCAGATAGACGATGTCTTCATTTCGTATACCTTCAGAACGAAGTGAGATGACGAATTGCTTTATCAGCGTGGATTTGCCGCACCTCATAATTCCAGAAATGACCTTTATCACATCAACGTGATCTTTCAATTTGTATAATTCCTCAATATACTTTTTTCTGGAGATGAGCTTTTTCATTGTGTTGCAATATGAAATTGAGTTATAAGTCAGTTTTGTTTTAATAATTGCCTGTACGTTTTATAAAATTGGGTAGGGGAGGTCGTTTATTCTTATAGTGGACAGAAGTCATTATATATTAAATAGATTTAGACTGAAATCAGTAACAAGGGATTGCCGACATATAGGATATAAATATGGCGTGCATAATCGCGAACTACTTCAGATAAATATCTAGGTGAAAAACATGGGTAGAGGTCTTTATACCGCTAGAAAACTTAGAACTGACGGGCAGAAGCATCGCTGGCTGGACAGGACTTACAAGAAGAGAGTTTTGAAATTGAGGGAGAGGTCAGATCCTCTTGAAGGTTCCTCCCAGGGACGTGGAATCGTCTTGGAGAAGGTAGGGGTGGAAGCAAAACAGCCGAACTCTGCTATCCGTAAATGTGTCAAAGTACAATTGATCAAGAACGGCCGTCAGATCACTGCATTCGCAGTCGGTGACGGTGCCATCAACTTTATCGATGAACACGACGAGGTCCTTGTAGAAGGTATCGGTGGAAGAATGGGACGTTCATATGGTGATATTCCAGGAGTCCGTTACAAAGTGATCAAGGTCAACAACGTCTCTCTGAACGAAATGGTCAGAGGTAGGACCGATAAACCAGTAAGGTGATTTTATGGAAGAGAAAGCACTCATATTCGGTAAATACGACCTGTCAGAGGTTATCGTCGACGATGGCGGTCTGGCAAAATATATAGATCTCACGCCTACAAATGTGCCTCATTCTGGCGGAAAACATGCCAACAGATGGTTTGGGAAGTCAAAGCTCAGCATTGTTGAGAGGCTCATTAACAACATCATGAGGACAGAGAAATACACCGGAAAGAAATTAAAGGCCTACAGAGCAGTCTCTGATGCATTCGATATCATCGCTGACAGGACCAAGAAAAACCCGGTGCAGATACTTGTTGAAGGTCTAGAGAACGCAGCCCCCCGTGAAGAGGTTACAAGACTTCAGTTCGGTGGAATCTCGGTTCCGAAAGCAGTGGATATCTCCCCTCAGAGGAGATTGGACATCGCCCTTCGTAACGTAAGCACAGGAGTTGTGAAAGCGTCGGCCAAGAACAAGAAATCAATTTCTAATTGCATTGCAGATGAGCTCATTCTCGCTTCAAAAGGTGACATGACCTCTTTCTCGGTGGCTAAGAAAGAAGAAATTGAAAGGGTCGCACAGTCTGCTCGCTGAACGTAAATAAAAAATGTGAAGGTGGAATGTATGGGCAGAAAAGAAGATAATATCAAAAAAGCGACGGTCCTGATGGATAAACCAATGTACGTCAGGAACATCGGAACCGCCGCGCATATCGATCATGGAAAAACAACATTCTCAGATAACCTGATCGCAGGTGCAGGAATGATGTCCGAGGACCTTGCAGGAAAGCAGAGATTCTTAGATTTCGATGAACAAGAGGCAGCTCGCGGAATTACCATCAATGCTGCAAATGCATCGATGGTGCACAGTTTCGAAGGTCACGACTACTTGATCAATCTCATCGATACACCGGGTCATGTTGATTTTGGTGGGGATGTCACAAGGGCAATGAGGGCGTTGGATGGGGTGTTCATTCTTTGTTGCGCTGTTGAGGGTATCATGCCTCAGACCGAGACTGTCATCAGGCAGGCACTTAAAGAGCGTGTCAGACCATTGTTGTTCATCAACAAGGTCGACAGGATGATCAATGAACTTCAGGTCACACCTCAGATGATGATCGACAAGTTCTCAAAGCTTGTTGCTGAGTTCAATAAGAAGATATTTGATATTATGCCAGCACCTCTCAATAAGGAGTGGCAGGTCCACATCGAGGATGGTACCGTTGCCTTCGGTTCCGCATACAAGAACTGGGCCATTTCTGCACCATACATGAAGAAATCCGGAATCACGTTCAAGGATGTCTTTGAGTACTGCACTACAGGGAAAGAGAAGGAACTTTCCAAGAAATCACCGCTTCACGAGGTCATTCTTGAGATGGCGATCAGGCACGTCCCTAATCCTTTGGAAGCACAGAAACTCCGTATTCCGACCATCTGGAAGGGGGACCTTGATTCGAAGATAGGAAAAGAGATGCTGACCTGCGATCATACGGGTGATGTCTCATTCATGATCAACAAGATCATAATGGACCCTCATGCCGGTGAGGTTGCAATCGGAAGGATGTTCTCAGGTACTATCAAGAAGGGGCAGACCCTATACATTTCAGGTATGCCCAACGCTCAAAGGGTACAGACCGTTTCGTTGTCGGTCGGTGCTGACCGTGTTCCAGTAGAGGGATGTGTTGCAGGAAATATCGTTGCGGTCACAGGTCTGAAAGATGCCGTCTCAGGTTCCACAGTCTCATCATTGACAGACATGGAGCCTTTCGAAAAGATGACACACTATTCAGAACCAGTCGTTACGAAAGCCATTGAGGCGAAACACATGCAGGATCTGCCGAAATTGGTAGAGGTCCTTAGGACCATCGCCAAGGCAGACCCGTCGCTAAATGTCGAGATCAATAACGAAACAGGCGAACACCTTCTGTCAGGTATGGGAGAGCTCC
>JBAZDV010000041.1:0-7635 GCA_041654195.1 Candidatus Methanomethylophilaceae archaeon
CATAATCCTCGTGGTTGATCATTACATATTCGGAACGTTCGAGATGTTCTGACACGCGACAATCAAAGAACGATGTTCCTACGTTACCGTAGATAATTCCGACAGTTCCTGAGAATTCAGTGTGCGCACGTGGCATCGGAGGTTTTGTTACTACGGTCGAATTTTTTTCTGGGGCTTCGACATGGGACACTGTCGTAGTATCCTGATCCACGACTTTTGTCGGCGGTTTTTTGTTCAAATTAAATAACGGCATCTGCGCATCCCGATAAGTTATAGCAATGCGCCCATAAAGATTTTGTTGGGAAGCGTGTCCGCTAGGTATAATATACGGCAGGACTTACAGAATGATATGATAGTCGTAGGCGGTTCGTCATCAAGAGATCTGGCCAAAGAATTAGCTAGGGTTCTAGGTTGCACGTATATTCAGGCTGCCTCTACAAGGTTCCCGGACGGGGAGTGCTACACAAGGATCGATAGCGATACATTGGATGATGACGTCGTTATCGTTCAGAACACGTATCCCGATGGCAATCTCGTGGAGATGTTCCTTCTCCAGGATGCTGTTAAGAGAATGGGCGCAAGGACCATAACCCTCGTAATTCCGTATTTCGGATATGCGAGACAGGACAGAGTGTTCAAGTCGGGGGAGCCAGAGAGTGCAAAGACCATTTCCCAGCGTCTTGCGTTCATATGCGATCGTGTGATCACGGTCGATATCCATAAAGAAGATGTTCTCAAATATTTCAACTGTCCAGCTAAGGATGTGAAGGCAGCATCGGCAATTGCCAGTTACTTCAAGGACAAGAATATAGACATGGTGCTCTCACCAGATATCGGTGCTGCCGGTCGTGCAAAGGAAGTAGGCGAAAGAATAGGAAAGCCATATGACCATTTGGAGAAGACCAGGTTGTCTGGCACCGAAGTTCGCATTCAGCCTGCATCATCCGATTGTTCGGGGAAGAACGTTCTGATCGTTGATGATATTATTGCAACAGGCGGAACGATAATCGCAGCGACAAGCCAACTTAAAGAAGCGGGCGCCAAGAGCGTTACCGTTGCATGTACCCACGGTGTTTTCGTCAATAATGCGTTGGAGAGATTGACCGGAAGTTCATTGGACGGAATACTTTGTTGCAATACATTGGAGAATAAGGTTTCGCACATCTCTGTCGCAGAGGCCATCGCCGAAGCGTTGAAAAGCAAATGGTGAATTCAATGCAAAAGGACAAAGAATATAACGAGTGGTATCTTGATATCGTCGAGAAAGCTGCTCTTTCCGATAAAAGATATCCGATCAAGGGAATGAATGTCTGGACACCCTATGGGTGGAAGATAATGAGGAACATTGACACTTATATTCGTGAAGAATTGGATGCCACTAATCATGATGAGGTATCATTTCCTCTTCTCATTCCGGAAACGGAGTTCAATAAAGAGAAGGAGCACATCAAAGGATTTGATTCAGAGGTCTACTGGGTCACGCATGCCGGCCTGAACGAACTCGACGTTCGTTTGATTTTAAGGCCGACAAGTGAGACTGTAATGTATCCTATTTTTTCGTTGTGGGTAAGATCACATCAGGACCTTCCGCTGAAGGTCTATCAGATAGTCAACACATTCCGTTACGAGACCAAGCAGACACGCCCCTTCATTCGTGTACGTGAGATACATTTCTTTGAATCGCACACATGTCATGATACCGAGGAAGATGCGCAGTGCCAGATAGAGGAGGATCTTGTAATCCTGTCAAAGGTGATGAAGAAACTCTGTTTGCCATATTATCTGCTTAAACGCACTGAGTGGGATAAGTTCCCTGGTGCGTACTATACTGTCGGTATCGATACTGTGATGCCTAATTACAGAACACTGCAGTTGGGATCGGTACATCATTATCGTACGAATTTCTCGGTTCCGTATGATATAACGTATGAGAATGAGAACGGAGAACACAAGCATGTTCATCAAACGACCTTCGGAATGAGCGAAAGATTACTTGGAGCGGTCATCAGTGTTCACGGTGATGATAAGGGATTGGTATTGCCACCGACAGTTGCACCGTTCGAAGTTGTGATAATTCCGATATTGTCCAAAAAGAACACTGAAGAGGTTTCGTTGGAAGCCGAGAAAGTCAAGACGATCCTGGAAAATGCCGGCATACGTGTGAAATTAGATGACAGGGACGACAGGCCCGGAAGTAAATTCTATGACTGGGAGATCAAAGGCGTTCCGTTAAGATTGGAGATCGGTGGACGTGATATCGAAAATAAGGTCGTCTCATTCGCAAGAAGGGACAATGGTGAGAAAGGAGCCATTTCGATAGAAAGTCTCGTTTCCGGAGTAAAGCTCATTCTTGAGGATATCATGAAGAGTATGGATGAGAGGGCTTGGAAATTCCAGAAAGAAGCAATTACCGATCTGAGATCGGCGGACGACATTCCCAAGGAAGAGGACAACAGTACCTCGGAAAGGGTTTACAGATTCGGTTGGTGCGGGTGTGAAGAATGCGGTCATAAGTTCGAAGATGAACATGATATCAAGATCCTCGGTACACCATACATTCATGAAGACTTCAAAGGCAAGTGTATCATTTGCGGCAAAGATGTAAACGTTGTCGCATATGCAGCACGTACGATGTAAAACAGGTGCTTTGGCACCTTTTTCCTTTTTAAACATTTAATTTATCTTTCGCCTCAGCGTAGCTAAGATCCGCTACATCGGAAGAGACCCAGCCGTCTTCAAGTTGTTTTACCTGAAGATTGTATTTTTCGGCGAATTCTTCTGTACATTTATGAAAATGTTCTTGATCACCGAGTCCTGTTTGTATTTCCATGACGTATTTGTAATCTGCCATCTCAAGGACCATCTTGAACATATCTTTGTCGTTTTTGTCGACTCCTTTGAAGAGTTCCATTCTATCAAGAAATTCTTCGAAGTTACAGGACATTGCTGGCGTGAAGTACATTATGCCAGGATATTTTCTTAAGAGTTTTAGGTAGTTTTCAGTTCCGCCGATAGGTACGCAGACACAATCGTCACAGACCTGTCCTTTTCGGTCTTTCATGATCGTAACCGGAACTGTAAGGAATTCTTTTCCCCAGTCTTCAATACCGTCCAGTCCTTTTCCGCATCTTCCATAATACAGCATGACGCTGTCAATGCGGTCCTGAAATTCAATCAGAAGTTCGCGAATCTTATTTTTAAGATTCTCGGGTTCTTCGTGAAGTCCAAGGTCCATCATCCATATTATGACACTGAATTTGTCATCGGGAATGTCGATCCTGTTATCCAGGTAATCTCTTTCATTTAAAACAGTAAATTTTATCTTATTCTTGTTTAGTTTTGGGATGATGGTTTTTGTGAAGATGTTATCCAAGAGATACACGTCTTTTTCGTCTTTGTCAGAAAGAAGGTTGTATATCATCTCATCCTCTAACATAGGGCAGACCATCATTCCGAGTTTACCTGAGGTCATATTTCTATATAGGGGAATAAGAGTATTTAGAAAAAGTGCTAACAAATCTGTTAGTTTTTTGCAGCCGTCTTTTTCATTATTAAAAACCAAGATTGTTCCGGGAAAGGATTAATCAGATGAGGCGTATGAGGTATCATGGTCTTTGTGGAGAACGATTTCATCTATCTTATAGACAGCAGCGGAAAGAAACACTGGTTGAAAGTATCATTTGACATGCTTAAGATCGCGTCCTTGGGTACTGTTGACGGTTCACGTTTTAAAGAGATGGATGACGGTTCCGTTGTGACAATAGCCGGAAAAGAGTTTACTGCCTTCCGCCCCGGTGTAGTGGAATTGATAGAATCATTGGAACGTGGGGCGCAGATCATCACTGCAAAGGATGCTGCCTCTATTTTGTTCAATTGTGATGTCAAATGTGGTGATCAGATATTGGAAGTAGGCGCAGGTTCCGGCGCTTTGACCACAGCATTGTTGAGAGCAGTTGCACCTGAAGGTAAGGTACACACGTTGGAATTCAAGGAAGAAAACGCACTTCGCGCGCACAGGAACGTTAAACGTACGGGTCTGGACAAATACTGGGCTTATCAGCTCGGGGACGCAAGGGCAACAAAGGTCGATTTCAGTGCAGATGCATTGATAATGGATATGCCAGATCCTGAATTGGCGTTAGAGAATCTTCTTCCGTGTCTCAGAGCAGGCGGAAGGATATGTGCCTACATACCGAATACAAATCAGTTGGAACTTATTGTTAATGCATTGCGTGAGAAAAACTTCTGTGATGTTCATGCGATAGAGATCATACAACGTGAGATGGAAGTGCATCGTGGCGGAGTAAGGCCATCCTTTGAGATGCTGGGACATACAGGTTATTTAGTCTTTGGCAGAAAGAGGGCCTAGGTTTTAGACCCGATAAGGTTCTTGAAAACCCTTCCCGTAACGGTTTTAATCATGTACACGTATGCGCGTGTAATGGCTGTAGTCGAGATCAAGATAGAGCTCAAGAAAGGCGTTGCCGATCCTGAGGGAAAGAATACGAAGAAGACTTTGGAAGCTCTAGGTTTTACTGGTGTAAGTTCCGTGAAAACTATCAAATTGTTCGAGATGGAGCTTGATATGAGCGCCGTTGAGGCTAAGAAAGCCGGTGAAGAGATGTGCAGGAAACTTTTGGCCAACCCTGTGATCCAGAATTATATTGTCACTGTGAGATGATTGAGTGCCCACAGACAGGCTGATGATCAAATGCGACGTTTCCTTTCCACTCTATAACGTTGATGTTTTGAAGGCGACGGATGCGGAATTGAAAGAGATTTCGTCAGAGATGGGACTTAGTCTCTCTTTGGATGAGATGAAGGTAATTGTCGATTATTTCAAAAAGGAAGGCAGAAATCCTACAGATGTAGAGTTGCAGTCCTTGGGACAGGCATGGAGCGAGCATTGCTGCTACAAGAGCTCCAAGAATATCTTGAAAGAGTTCGTTTTTGCCATCGATCATCCCGACATCCTCTCAAGAGGAGATGCAGGCGTTATGATTTTTGATGATGATTATGGATATGCCTTGAGGATAGAGAGTCATAATCATCCGTCGGCCATTGAGCCGTATGGGGGAGCCGCCACAGGTATCGGTGGAATCCTCAGGGATGTAATCTGTATGGGCGCTCAGCCCATCGGTCTAGTCGATCCGTTATGTTTCGGGCCGATCGACAGGAAGGGAAAACTTCCGACAGGAATCAAACATCCTCGTTATTTGATGAACGGTGTGGTCTCTGGTATTAGGGATTACGGGAACCGTGTCGGAGTACCGACAATATCTGGTGGGATCTTTTTTGATGAGAGATACACAGGGAATTGTCTTGTCAACGTTGGATGTTTGGGAATAGTTCCGAGAAAAGATCTGGCATTAAATTATGCTGGTGGACCCGGTGAGATGATGATCCTTATCGGGGGACGTACCGGACGCGACGGCATTCACGGTGTGACATTTGCATCTGCGGACCTTACTTCCACATCTGATAAAGATTCGAGAGGAGCGGTCCAGTTAGGTGATCCTATTACAAAGGAACCAACGATCCATGCATGTTTGGAGATCAATCGCAAAGGTCTGATAACAGGCATGAAGGACCTGGGCGGGGGCGGTCTGAGTTGTGTTGTCGGCGAGATGGCATTAGAGGCTGGATGCGGTGCCGATGTGGATCTGGAGAATGTTCCGTTGAAGGAAGAAGGTCTTGCACCGTGGGAGATATGGATATCAGAATCGCAGGAGCGTATGATGGTCACATGTCTTCCTGAGAATGTGGATAAGATCCTGGAGATCTTCGATATGTGGGATGTTCTTGCTACGGTCGTGGCCAAGACAACAGATGTTCCGCATACACGCCTTTTCTGGAAAGGAAAGATGATCTTCGATATGGACTTGGAATTCCTTACAGGCGGACCGCGTTACAACAGGCCGTACACATTGCCTACGATTTTGACAAAGAATGATGAGAAGTTCCCGAAGATCCCGTCATACAATGATGTAATGTTCGCAATGTTGTCGGATTTCAACATTGCTTCCAAAGAATGGGCCATTCGTCAGTATGATCATGAGGTCCGTGCCTCTACAGTACTGAAACCGATGGTCGGAGAGATGAACAATACCGGACCCGGAGACGCCTCGGTCCTGATGCCTGTTCCAGGAAGATGGAAAGGACTCGCCGTGGCGGTAGGGTGCAATCCATGGTTTACATCCGAGAATCCATATAACGGCGGAATGGCATCTGTCGATGAGGCATGTCGTAATTTGGTCGCGGTCGGTGCCAGGCCTCATGCATTAACGGATTGTCTGAACTTTGGAAATCCGGAAAAGCCCGAGAGGCTCGGAGAGTTCAGAGAAGCAGTCAGAGGAATAGGGGAACTGTGCATGAAGATGCACCTTCCTATCCCGTCAGGAAATGTAAGTCTGTACAATGAGGCGCCCGGGGGGGTGTTCATTCTACCGACGCCCATGATCCTGGGAACAGGATTGATGGATGATGTCAGAAAGGCCATAACTGCCGATATAAAAGCAGAGGGTAATCGCCTGTACATCATAGGAAAGACGAAGGATGAGATGGGGGGGTCCTTATTATTTCGTAAATTCGGCGGGAAAGGAGGAGATGTGCCCGGTGTCGATGCCGAGTATCTGATGAAAATGGTGAATGTTGTGTTGAAAGCAATGGACAAAGGTCTTGTAAAGAGCTGCCACGACTGTTCTGACGGCGGACTTGCCATTGCAGCGGCAGAGATGTGTATCTCTGGCAATATCGGCGCAATGATAGACCTTTCGAAAATGGGGCCTCTCCCGATGAAGAGAAAATTGTTCTCGGAAAGCAATACACGTTGGTTGGCCGAAGTAAGCGACAAGGATGCTGATGCGTTCCAAAAGATATTCGGTGACGATTCGGTATGTATCGGAAGGACCGGTGGGGACAAATTTGTGATAAAGGACGCGGTCGACCTTAAGGTCTCAGAACTGAGAAAAGCTTGGAACGATCCCATCTGGAAGATCATGGGGGGTGCTTCTGAATGAAAGCCAAGGATGTGAAGGTCTGTGTTCTCAGGATAGAAGGAACGAATGGCGAGGACGAGATGTATGAGGCATTCAGGATGGTCGGTGCATCTCCGGAAAAAGTGCATCTCAAGCAACTAGTGGGGCGTGCACCTGCAGACATGAGGAGAAACATCGAAGATTACGACGTCCTTGTATTACCAGGGGGATTCTCTGCGGGAGATTATGTTCGCGCAGGAGCGATATTTGCAGCAAGAATAAAAGCTGCGATCGGACCGCAGGTCAAGAGATTTGTTGAACAAGGCAACCCTGTATTGGGTGTCTGTAACGGATTCCAGATATTGGTAGAATTGGGATTGTTACCAGCAGTCGGAGAGGTCATGTCGCCTGTGCCAACTACTGCATTGTACACTAATGACTCAGCAAGATTTGAATGTCGCCCTACTCTTTTGAGGAACGATAATCGCGGTAAATGTATCTTTACTTCTGATATACCGCGGAATAAGGTTCTGATGTTCCCTTCCGCACACGCTGAAGGAAAGCTCCTGAGTGCAGATCTGAAGTTCGTCGAGAAGCTCGATGAGAACGATCAGATTGTGTTCAGATATATCGGGGTCAATGGTGAAAAACCGGAATA
>JBAZDV010000042.1:0-7504 GCA_041654195.1 Candidatus Methanomethylophilaceae archaeon
AATTTGATCCCATTAAATACCGTTGCACAGAAACGTCAAACATTACCGAGTGATACTTGGTATTACCACAAGGGAGAGAATGAAATGCACAAAAAAACACAACATATTGCGCGGCCCATCCGTTCATCACGCGGTAAGTGCCGATGCGAAACACTATATCAATACCACTGCTGCGGTGGTTATCAGCCGTCACAGGATAAGTTCTGCCCGACCATGTGTCTGCATCTGGACAGGTCGGATTTGGTAACGTGCCATAAAAAAGAGGCGAAATCATGCTGAACGAAATCATCATAAAAATGGCCGGTCTGGTCGTGCTGCTGCTGCTCGCCATTTACGGTGCCGGTACGCTGGCCGAGCAGATTTGCCGCGCCGTGGGGCTGGACTGATGGAAACCCGTATCTGCCCTAAGTGTGGAAACGTCGCTTACCCATTCCCCTACGGCTACGGGTTTGTGTGGATCTGCTGCGGGGAGGTACTGCATTCATGCGCACGGTAAACGCAATCATCAAGGCCCTGTCCATCGTCACCATTGCGTTTGTCACTATGCTGGCGTTGTGGATGATTGTTGAAGGGATAATAGCACTTTACTAATGAGCAAACATGTCTGGATGTTAGAACGTAAGATTCCTAAGTTTGGCTTCGTTCCGGTCAATTTCTTTTACAGCCGACGTTTCGCCAGAGACACAGCCAAGTATTTCAATGGGTTTGCTTATCGAACAAAGTCGGCAAAATACCGGGTTAGGAAATATACCGAGGTTGTAAAATGAAAAAACTAATCAAGCGCAAAAAGGAGATGTCATTGTCGTTTTGGATTTGGCGACAGAATATCAAGCGAACCATTTTAATGTGGATATTCAAATGACCGACAAGAAGGAATACTACCGGACATTGATTGGCGCTTGGGATTGTCAGTCAGGTGACGATTCGTCTGAGGAATACCGCAAAGAGCAGGTTGTGAAGCTCATCGGTGCTTATCCCTCTGACAAGGAAATCATTCTGGAAGTCGTTAAGGAGGTTTGGGAGTGACGGTTTCTGAAAAGTATTTACGCGACCTTTTAAGGGAAGTTGTTTCTTTAAGGGCAGGCGGTGTCTGTGAGTGGCCGGGTTGTAATTCAACTATTTGTGACCCACATCACTATTTTTCAAGGGACAGCAACGCTGTCAGGTGGGATGCGGATAGCTGTTTATGGCTTTGCTCAAATCATCACACAGGAACTATTTCAGCGCACCACACGCCGATGATCTTTGAGGCCATGATTATTTACTACCAAATCCGCAATATTGAATGGCTGCAAAGTGTAATCGAAAAAAGAAACATGGTTGTCAAGGACACACCCACTTACCGACAAGAATGCAAAGAAAAACTTCTGGTGGAGCTGGAAAGGATGGCCGCATGAAGATAACCTTACCGCTATCCGTAACGCTGCCACGAAAAACAAAGGCCGATAAAGTCTTTATTCTAAATATCAACGTCTATCGGAATTGCCACCACATGACCCTAAACCAAGCTAAAATCGCTTGGAAGGAAATAGTGGCACGTTCTACCGCCGGAATGGTCAACGCCGATTCTGGCCCGTTTAATTTCACTTACACGGTGTTTCCTGCAACGAACCGCAAGTTTGATCTAGCTAATGTTCTTTCCGTTGTCCAGAAGTTCACGGACGATGCGCTGATTGAGTTCGGTTTCATCTCCGACGATTCTTATAAAATTATCCCTAAAATAGATTACCGATTCGGCGGTGTCGATAAGGAAAACCCAAGAGTCGAACTTGAAATATATCCAATTAACAAACCACTTTAAAAAGGAAACCACATGGCACAGAGAAAACCACTTTTCGGGAAAACATGGGTAATAACAACTGGCTGCGGCTCGCTTCATATAACCGTCAACGAGAAGCCCACGGGGAATATTTATGAATTATTCTCAAGGCTGGGGAAGTGCGGTGGGTGCGCGGCAAGCCAGTGTGAAGCCATCGGCAGGCTCGTTTCAAGATGCCTCAAGCACGACATCCCAGTTAGGGAGATCATCAGAGATTTAAGTGGCATTTCCTGCCATTCTCCCCACACCGACCCGGACGGGACTAAGACACTATCCTGCGCCGATGGGATCAGCCAAGCACTTAGGTTGCACAGCGAGGAAATCGCAAAGGAAAAGACGGTCAAGGAACAGGAACCGAGTAAATAGTTAAAACAGCGGCTACCTTGCGCGGGGAAAAGGATGAACTCACCATCCCTGCCGCTTTTACCTAAGTGAGATCGAGCTTCGGAAACTCGTGAGGAGAAGCTAATTTGATGAATAAAATGCTAGATGCTGCTTTAAAATATCAGGAGATGGGCTTATCGGTAATACCAATCAAACCGAAAGACAAGAAACCCATTACCGCATGGCAGGAATTTCAATCAAGGATAGCATCGGTTGAGGAAATAAATAAATGGTGGGCAAAGACACCAAACGCCAACGTGGGAATTGTCACTGGTAAAATATCAGGCGTGTTTGTTGTTGACCTTGATAAATACGACGAGAACTATTCAGAAGAAATATACAATGAGTATTTTCCAGAAAATTTAGTTTGTCCTATTGCCTCGACCGCACGCGGAGGCCAGCATCTCTTTTTTCTATATCCAGAAAATTCAAATATAACAATCGGCGCTAGGAATATTCCCGGAATAGATTTTAGGGGTGATGGTGGTTTTGTCGTCGCAAGCCCCTCTATCGGAGAAAATGGAAAATCGTATGAATGGGTAATTCCGTTTGAACGCGCAACTCTAGTGCCGCCCCCAGCGGCATATATTAATAAAATAAGCACTAATTCTTTATATAGAGGAAATGTAAGTTCCGAACCAAACAACCTTACAAAACCTTACAGAACTTACAATATCTTACAAAGCGGCACTAGAGACCAAGACATATTCACAGTAGCCAACGCTCTTGTTAGAAGTAAAGCAGACTACAACTTTGTTAAACAAGTAATTGAAATACTTGCGGATAACTGCAATCCGCCTTTCCCGAAAGACGAGGCGGAAATCAAAATTAAGTCAGCTATTGAACGGGCAAGCCGGAGGGAAAGAAACCTTACAGCCGAAATAAGGGAGTTCGTGACCTTACAAGAAGGTTACTTCGACCTTACATTTGCTTATTCGACCTTACAAATCCTTACAAAGGAAGAAAAGAACAATGCAATGGTCATTTTCAACCGTCTTTGTAAGGAAGGATTGATAAAAAAATATGGAAACAAAAGAGGATGCTATGAGCCGATACACGAACTTGAAGAAAACATCATCGACCTGGCTGCCGCCGACAACACATGCCTGCCCATAAGATTACCGCTCGGAATTCATGAGCTGGTAAAGATCATGCCCAAAAACATCATTGTTGTCGCCGGGGAATCAAACGCCGGGAAAAGCGCCTTCCTTTTAAACATCGCTGCAAAAAATATGATCGACCACAAGGTTTTCTATTTTAGCTCAGAGATGGGTGGGGCTGAATTAAAAGAACGTTTGCAAAACTTCAACGAGAAAATGCCCTTCAAGATGTGGGAGCATTGCACCTTCATTGAGAGGGCCAATGATTTTGATGTGGCTATCAGACCTGACGACATAAACATCATCGACTTTTTGGAAATCCACGATGAGTTTTATAAAATCGGTGGGTACATCAAAAAGATATTTGACAAACTGGATAAGGGGATTGCCGTCATTGCTATCCAGAAAAACAAAGGCAGGGATGACGGGTTAGGTGGGGCAAGGTCGATTGAAAAGGCAAGACTCTATATTTCCATGCGGCCTGGGTTTATTAAGATCATAAAGGCTAAAAACTGGGTTTCAGGGCTGATAAATCCAAACGGGCTGGAAAAGCAGTTCAAGTTGGCAAAAGGGATGATTTTTTCTGACGGTTCTAATTGGGGGAAGGCCGATGGCGAGTAAGAATCTCTATAAGATGATGGTTCAATTTAACAAAGAATTATTTATTGAGAGGACGCAGGCTTATTCAGAGAAGCAGGCCAGAATGATTATAGCCAGAAGGATTGCTAAAAAACAGGAAGTTTTACCGTTGATTGTTTTCATGTGGATGAAAGAACACCCGGAACAATGCGAGGTAATTTTAGAGTGTGAATTTGAGGAATTAAATAATCAAGAGGGCGAAAATGGGGTGAATAATGACACGCCGTAAAATTAACAGGCAAGTCGTCATACTGGAAGAATACCATAAAAAACCCCCAGAGTGTAAATTATGGGAGGCGGTAATACGTCATGCGGTGAATAATGTTTTTAAGCGACGGCAAGGGTGGGAGGATGATTTTTATTTTTTATCCGGCAATGAAAACTTTAATTGGATTTGTGAGCTACTAGGTGTGTCGTCAAAAGCAACAAGCATACTGGCAACAAGAACGGCATTTGGGAAAAAAATTACTAATTAAAAGGAGAGAACGGAATGGACGAGAAATTTGGAATTTATGCAGTAAAACAGAGATTGAAAGTGACCAACGAAGTGAAGTCGGCGGGCAAGGTTTTAATTATCCCCTGCTCGATGGGATTCAAGCAGAAGGATAAGACGTGGGTCAACGAATGGGTGGATGTTGTCGTGTTTGAGGGAGAGGTTCACGACACGGCTCAGGGCGTGAAGAAGGGCGATCAGATCACGGTCAATGGCAGACTGACCATGAAGAGCTGGAACGACAAAAAGTCATGGCAGATACTTTGCGAAGGGTTGACGGTTGGTGATTCAGCGCCGTTTTAGCCATAAAACAGACACAGATATGTGTCAGAAAGGAGTTGAAATGAAGAAAGTTTACCGGAAAGACGCGGTTTATAAAAGGACGGAATCAGGGCGTTATATTGAATTGGGTTATGATTTTGAAGGCTTCCCTGCTGACGGAATCTGGCTTGTTCAGGACGGACGGTCGTCAATGTCCTGCCTTATCGGAGCCAAAGAGCGAGTGCCGATGTTTGCCCTTAACTACCGGATATATGCCGATGAGCTTTGTTCGTATATCAACAAGCGGTTTAAAGGGAAGCCTAGATCGCGCATGGATGAGGCAACTGCGGCCTGTGATTTTTTTGCAGAGAAAGCGGAGGAAAAAGCATGAACGAACTTGCACAGAGATGGGATTTGCGAATCACGAAATGTAACAACGGGTACCGTGCGACATGGCTGGAAGAGATTGACGGTGAAACGATTGTCATGGAGATGGTCTTCGAGGAACCAGAATCTGAAACCGGGGAACTGGAGGCCATGAAGAAATTGCTTTGGTTCACGATGGAGCATTTTGGCCTCTACTACAGCAAGCACAACAAGCAAAACCTTGTAGTCGAAATCATAGACATGGACGCATAGGAGGGAAAATGGCGAAGAGACGATTTAAAAGAGTTATGGCAACCGGTGATTGGCATTGTGGTCATCAAGTAGGGTTAAGCACACCAGCTTATCACACGCCGACAACATCAGACCACAAGTTTCTTAAATTGGCGAATGTCCGCCGGGATGTCTGGAATTGGTTTGATAAAAAATTAACCCCGTGGAAGCCGATTGACATCTTGATCCTCAATGGGGATGCGCTGGACGGGAAGGGTGATCGGTCAGGCGGAACAGAGCAGATCACACCAGACAGGAAGGTTCAATGTGACATGGGAATGGCGGTTATTGAGTTTATCGACCCTTCTATTGTGCGGATGTTGTACGGGTGTTTGACGGCTGGACATAAAATTTTAACAAGCGACCTTAGATATATTCCAGTTGAACAATTAAAAAAGGGAGATAGGCTATTAGCTTTTGACGATAAACCAGACGAGAAAACAAGAAGAAGATATTATCGGGAAGCTGAAGTGTTATCTAATGATAAAGCTTTATCTCCTTCTTGTTATCGGCTTGATTTATCAGACGGGACATCCATAACGGCAACACACGATCATAGATTTCTTATGAAATATGGCAATAGTAGTGGCTATGTTTGGCAGTCGGTTAAAGATTTATATAACAGGTCAATATATAAATATAATAAAAACGCTCCATACTTAGAGGGTACACACACTGCTTATATGCCTATTAAATTTAAAAGATTCTTATCTGTGTGGGAGCAAGATCAATCATATTCTGGTGGTTATTTAGCTGGGTTTTTTGATGGCGAGGGAAGTCTTAGCCAAAGAAGAAAAGGGCGTTTTAGGAACAACGGGAATGAAGAATCAGTATTTGCACTAAATGCCACACAAGTACAAAACACAGCAATGAGAACAGCCATAGACTATCTACAGGAGCTTAATTTTAAATATTCTATTTATAATAAAGGGGATAGGGGTGCTAATCAACAATGTTTTGAAATTAAATTAACGGGAGGCACTGTTGATTGTTTGCGTTTTCTTGGAACTGTGCGTCCCAAGAGATTACTAGAAAAACTAGACATAAATAAAATGGGGTCGCTGCGAAATCCTTGCAATGATGATACTGAAATTATCAACATTACCCCCGTTGGGGAACAGGTTGTTTATGCACTTGGGACATCAACGGGAACATATATATCAGAGGGGTATCTTTCTCATAATACGCCCTACCATACGGGCAGTGGGGAAGACTGGGAGGACATCCTTGCAGAAAAGGCAGGGGCAAAGATCGGAAGCCATGAATGGTTCGACATTAATGGCAAGATTTTTGACTGCAAACATAAACTCGGAAGCAGCCAGATACCGCACGGGCGGTTGACGCCACTAGCAAGGGAAATCCTCTGGAATAAGGAATGGTCATTCCAACACAACACCCCGTTGGCCGATGTTCTTATCCGGTCTCATGTTCACTATTATGACCAAGTTGACCACGATAATTGTCTTGGTTTTTCCCTTCCTGCGATGCAGGGGTTCGGGTCTAAGTTTGGCGCAAGGCAATGTTCCGGTAAGGTCGATATTGGCTTTGTGATTTTTGATGTTCAAGAGGACGGGAAGATTACATGGAAAACGGAAAAAGCGGAAATCGCTGTGTTGAAGGCAAAAGCGGAAAAATTGTAATTGCAACCATTGATGATTTTCCAGACGCAAGGCCGTCTTGCCCAGAGTGCGGTTGGAGAATGAGCAGCAAGGGGGAAGAGTGGAGTTGTTCTAATTGTGGGCGCAGGGTTAAGAAAGTTATTCGCCGCTTGATAAACAGAGAAGGCAACCCAGAGTGTCCAGAGTGCGGGGTTCACATGAGCAGCGCCGGGATTAATTGGCTTTGCCGGGGTTGCGGGAAGAATATCCGCAAGAAATACAGGAAAGTTGACAACTAGCTTACAGGTTTCAAAAACGTTTTTGAGGAAACTCGTATGGTGAAGCTCCACTGCCACATTTGCGGAATATACTGCGCTAAGAAGCCGGATGAAATACCTTTTATGATAGCTCCCGGCGCGGATGTTGAGATCGTGGCGACCTGCGCTGACTGTACACGAAATGAGACCGTTGGCACCCGAAAAGGGTACACCGACCCCACGGTTGACCAGCTTAAAAACCTGTTTGGGATATTTGACTAAAAAATTGAAGGGTA
>JBAZDV010000043.1:0-7342 GCA_041654195.1 Candidatus Methanomethylophilaceae archaeon
CGGCGTATACAAGGCCTATCTGAATCGCAAGGGCAATAAAGCACAAATAGTCCTGAAAGACGTGAATTTGACCATTGAAGAAAACGAATTTCTTTGTATCGTAGGTCCATCAGGTTGTGGTAAAACCACACTTTTGAATCTGATTGCTGGTTTTGAAAAGCCACAGCGTGGAGAAATAAAGTATCGTGGAAAACCGATAACGGGTCCTTCGTCAGAATTGGCGGTTGTGTTCCAAGAGTACAGTCTTCTTCCTTGGATGGATTTACAAAAGAATGTTGAATTTTCACTGGATCGTAAAAAATACAGTCAAAAAGAAAGGGGAGAGATTGCAAAAAAATACATTGATCTTGTAGGATTGGGCGGATTTGCAGATCAGCGTCCGAATCTTCTTTCAGGTGGAATGAAACAACGTGTTGCCATTGCTAGAACGTTGGCAATGCAACCGAATGTTCTTTTGATGGACGAACCTTTTTCCAGTTTGGATGAACAAACAAGAAACCGTCTTGACAAAGAGATCCTTGAAATTTGGAATAAAGAAAAAAGAACGGTCATTTTCATTACACACAATATCGATGAAGCTTTGCTCTTTGGAACAAGAATGATAATGCTATCTTCATCACCTGGTCGTGTAGCAGGAGAATGGAGGATTCCAGAGGGTCCAAGAGATTTACTTTCTGAGGAAATGATAGCACTCAAAAAGGATATTCTGAGCAAACTTCAGACATGTTCATGTACGACCAGGACGTCATCGATAATCAAAATAGGTGAGTAAAATGGTATCAATAAAAATGACGACAATATTGGTAGTTGTGATCATCATTGGTGCCAGTGCGTGTTATTTAGTTTATGATTATAACAACTCTGATGGTGATTCGATAAAGATTGCGGTAGCGAATAAGAACTGTTATGAACCATGGTGGATCGCAGACGAGTTGGGTTATTTTGATGAAGAAGGCGTAGACGTTCAATTTATGGTAGTTAGTGGTGGAGGAACCGCGGCAACGGCATTATTGGCAGGGCAGGTTGACATTGCCGGGATGGGTCCAGATCCTATGCTTAGGGTATTTTCAATGGATGAAAGTTATAGGTGCATTGCAAGATGGCAATTAGACCATTCGTATGTAGAAGGTGCGGTCAGAGGTGATATAGACCTAAACGATCCAAGGACGCTTATTGGAAAAACTGTGGGAATGGATATCACAACAGCATATTATTCCACATTCATGTCGTATCTAGATGTTGCTGTGGAGAATAATGTTTTGACGCAAGCAGAAGTAGATTCAATAAAAATATTAAATTTTAATTTTGAGACCATTGTAACGGCCATATTGGATGGAAAGGCAGATGTGATCATTGCGGGAAGCTATAATGCCATGGCCGCGGATATAAGAGAGGATGACGAGATAGAACTTAGTATATTATCTGACGCAAGCAAAGAGATGTACTATTCTAAAATGTCTGTCGGTCTGGTTGCCTCTGAAAGTGCAATGGAAAGTAAAAGTGACGATATTGTCAAGGTATTGAGGGCCTTGCAGCGTGCATGCGAGTACATTTATGACAACACAACAGAAAGCGGGATTCGTGAAGACGCATGCGAGATCGTTGTCCAGGTGTATGGCAATACTTGGACGGTGGATCAGCAGGAAAAGTATTTTATGAAATCGGAGTGGGGTCTTGCGTTTGATTATGATGACGTGCAGTCAATCAATCTAGCAGAAACATATCTTTCTGATGTAGCATTCATAGATTTTGATATTCGTGATTATTTTGAACCGAAATATTTGCAGGAAATTCTTGGATCCAGATTCATTTGGCCAGTAGCTAAAAAATGAGAAAGGATTTATAATTAAATTCTATTTTCTAAATATTAATAATTCGTACAATGAATATCGATTCAGTTATCTTCGGAGTCTTTTTTTTCTGAATCAATAAACAAAGCCCCATAATCAATATTTTTTTCATTCAGGATAATGTATTTATTTCCATATTTGAGGAATGCCAATTTATCTCCTGAACCGAGACCGAGGTCTTTTCTTATCTCAGCAGGTATTGTTATCTGTCCTTTGCTTGTTATTTTTGCTATCTCCATATTTTCATCCATCCCAATATAGTAAGGAATTAATTATAATCCTTACATTACTTACATGATAGTATTGTCTCGAATAAATATTTTGTGTGCAAAATGGTAAAAAATGTAAGGAATTACCACCACGTACGATTTTCATGTGTAAAGAAATAAAAAATGATGGTGGACCCGGCCGGATTTGAACCGGCGACCTCCGCCGTGTGAAGGCGACGTCATAACCCCTAGACCACGAGTCCGTTGTTCGGATTAAGCATCATTTGTATTTAATCGTTACACGTTTTCGTATTACCATCAAAAGGTTTTACATACGCTCGCGCATACATGCGCTGATAACATGACGGATACCCACACAATCATGGAGATCTCGAAAGGAACAGATGAGGACCGTCTTTTTGACGGGGCATTCAATGCAGCCCTTTGCATGGAAAAAAAAGATTATCCAAATTATGTCGGAGGTTTGAAAATTGCATCAGGTCACGATTTTCCTGTTATGAGTCCGATCGATCAGAGTATTCTTTTTGGGAATTTTCAGGAACCTGAAGACGGTCTTACTGACAGGGCTGTAGAAGTTGCGATCGAAGTATTTGCTAAATGGTCAAATGTTGATGTTGCGAAGAGGGTTGAGATCTTTGAGAATGTGTTGGACGTCATAAAGAGGCAGAAATATCGGATTGCCGCCATTGTGACCATAAGTGTGGGTATGATCAGAGAAGAGTCATTAGAAGAGGTGAACAGGACCATTGACATTTTGGAAGAGGCACTCGTAAGTATCAAGACAGCCAAAGGAAAACCGATTGGTGTTTGGACAATAATATCAGCACACAATTCGCCATTGGCATCGCCTATCGGATACGCGATGACAGCGATGCTTGCAGGTAATACTGTTGTATTGATGCCGTCAAAGTATGCGCCGCTACCGATATACACAATGTATGGCATTCTTGTTGCGGCCGGTCTACCTGACGGCGTAATGAATCTGATTCTTGATAGAAACGGTAAGGCCACCGATTCATTGGTGAACAATCCAGATATCGCAGGGATAATTGCAATAGGCTCTGGTAAAAGATTAGAGGATATGATGTTTTTACAGGCCGATGATAGTATCGGTTTCATCAATGAGATCAAGGGGATGAATCCGATTCTGATATACAAGCCTTCGAATGTCAAAGAAGTGGCCAAGACTGTTATAAGATCTGCATTTTCATACGGGGGGCAGCGTCTCGATTCATGTTCAAAAGTTGTTGTTATGGCAGAGGAACAGAAGTTATTCATGGATGCCCTTCTCATTGAAGCAAAGAAGATGATTGTCGGTGACCCTGCGGATCCGGAGACCACAGTCGGTCCCGTCATCTCAGAATTGCATATGAAAGATTTCTTAGACTCTGTGCAATCATTAAAGGAAAATCTTATTTTTGGCGGAAAGCAGATCAAGAACGAGGCTACGGAATCAGGATTTTTTGTTATGCCCGCGATCGTCATGGGGTTGTCAGAAGAGCATGATCTGAATAACATCGATAATGCCTTGCCGATATTGTCAGTTCAGATAGTCGATACTCTCGATGATGCTTGGGAAGCAATCAACACATCTGAGTATGGATTGTCGGCAGGGATCATCAGTAAGAGTGACAAAGTCATCGAGATGTTCCAAGAAAATGTTCAGGCCGATCAGATATTCGTAAATGACAGCAGTAAGATGCATTGTGTTGCTTCAAAAGCAAAGATAGGGAATTTTTTGAAGTGATCAAATACCTTTGATCCTTACTTCCTTAACGAACTTCTTTGCAATCTCTCCCATCTCAATAACGACCGATTCTTTGTAGGGATCCAATACTTCCAGTGTATCATCGAGACAGATCTTCGGTCTGAATTGATGGATGCAGTAGCGTTTGGCACCTTTGATATCCTTGCAGATAAGTTCGATATCATTTGGCTTAATGAGAACTGGCGCCACAGTCGTTCTGAATTCATAATCTATTCCAGAATTCATAATGATGCTGATGCTTTTTTTGAGTTTTTCGGGATTGACGTCCATACCAGCAACGGCGCTGTATCTTTCTTTTGTCAGTGGTGCCTTGATATCCATTGCAACTTTATCGACAAGACCGGCACCTATGAGGTCATCTAATACTTCGGGATGGTAGCCGTTCGTATCGATCTTTATTTTCATTCCAAGGGATCTGAGCTGTTTGATCAAAAAGGGGAGATCTTTATTCAGAGTAGGTTCTCCGCCAGATATCACCACACCGTCCAAGAAATCAGAGTTGTCCTTGATGTAGTTATAGATCTTCTCAGGATCCATTTCGTCCAAGGTGTCGGGATGAAGGACAAGGTCCCTGTTGTGGCAGTACGGGCATCTAAAGTCGCATCCTGCAAGATATATCGTGCATGCCACATAGCCATCCCAATCTAAAAGCGTAGTTCTGATAAATCCTGCGATCTTCATGCGTCCGCGATGTGTGTTCCATGATAATTTGTTTTCTGATAACAGTGGTTAATGTTGTGAGAACGATTTTATGTAAGTATTTCGGTCATCATTTATGTACGGTGCACTTTTCATTGTAGCATCAATAATGATACTTACGGTCGTTCTTTTAATGGCCGTTTTTATGTGGATGGGGTATGATGCGAGAAGTAGGGGAGTGCATGGAAAGAAATGGGTGATTACAACCCTTGCGCAGAACAATCTCGGGATCATCGATTATCTAGGTAAAAGAAAGGACCACCCAATCATTAATGATGACGAGAATATGTACAACATCACAATGGCTGGAAGATACAAGTTGATTGTATTTTTCATTATGATAATTATCTTAGTAGGTGCTGTTGGAGAGATATGGTATTTATTTGTGTATTGACAGACCTTTTAAAGAACTGTTCTGCCATACGTTAAGTGATTATGGTCACATTTAACGTAAAATTTATGCCTGACGAAAAGACCGTCAAGGTTTACAAAGGTACAAAGATCTCAGATGCCGCTATAATGGCAGGTGTAAAGTTATCACTACCATGTGGAGGTAAAGGACGATGCGGAAGATGTATGGTCATAATTGGCAACAGATGTGGAGAACGTGTTCTCGCATGCCAGACTGGTATTGAAAGTGACGTCAAGGTCATCATTCCGTCGGAGGATCAAAGCAAGGTAATTGCTTCAACTGATCACAGAAAAGTGAAGCTTGATGATATTACCCCGTTAACATCTGGGTATGGTCTGGCAATCGACATTGGAACTACAACGGTGGCTGTGGATATGATCGACCTGAACAAAGGCATAGAGGTTTATAACGCAGCCAACGTCAATCTTCAGAGGAGCAGAGGAGAAGATGTGCTCTCAAGGATGCAATATGCGGAAGAAGGCGGAACGGAGGAACTTCGTTCGCTAGTATTGAGTACAATAAACAGTCTTATCGATTCATACGAAGGGTCGAATTTTTCGAAAGACATGATCTCTTCCGCATATATTGCAGGTAACACAGTAATGACCCATCTATTCTTGGGCGTAGACCCGTCGTCAATCAGAGAGGCGCCTTACGAGCCAATCGTAAAAAGGGCAACGATAACTGGTTCTGAGAGCGGATTGAGCATAAATCCTTCTGCCAAGGTCATATGCATGCCGTGTGTTTCATCATATGTCGGTGGGGACATTACAAGTGATATAGTCTATTCAGGAATGGACAGAAGCGATCAGCTATCACTTTTGATAGATATCGGTACAAATGGTGAAGTTGCGTTAGGTAATAAGGAGATAATGATAACTTGTTCTTCGTCTGCTGGACCAGCATTCGAAGGGGCCAATATGACATCTGGAATGTTGGCAAGGCCCGGAGCTATAGACAGTGTATGGATGATCGAAGGGAAAATCAATTACACAACTATCGGAGATGTGAATCCAAGAGGGATCTGTGGTTCAGGCATAATTGATCTTCTGGCACAGCTTTTTAAGAACGGTTTCATAGACAGACGCGGTAGTTTTACTGATAGAGCAGATGTAAAAAATAATGTGTTTGAGATCGCTGAAGGCGTGGTCATTACACAGGATGAGATAAAGAATATAATTCTAACGAAAGCGGCTATTTACTCAGCGGTAAGGTCCTTGGTAAAGAACCTAGGTGTTGATTTTTCTAATATTGAAAAGATACATATTGCTGGTGGCTTTGGTAATTTCATCGATATGGAGTCGGCGATCACGATCGGATTGTTCCCAGATATCAATAGGAACAAATACAGTTATCTTGGAAATGCATCACTAGCAGGAGCGAAACATGCCTTATTATCTCAAACATTTAGGGAGAGGATCGATGTTGTTTTTGAGAGGATGACATATTTGGACCTCAGTTCGGACCCTGTATTCTTTGATGAGTATATGTCTGCTCAATTCCTGCCTCATACGGATAAAATGCAATTCCCATCGATTGATTTTTAATATCATATTAAAGTATGGGATTTCGATGGATTGGAATTTTGCCACGACCCTCATTGGATCACAGCCATATATGAATGCGGAAGAGGCATTGGCAAAGATACTTGATGGCAGAGTATCGTGTCCCTCGTGGCCGCAGCTTCCGATGAGGGGTTATACCGAAAGTATGTACATCCAAACCGGATGTCATCTTCCTGGACTTAGGATCGTAGATGATAAGGCGATAGTTGATTTGGAAGATTATGATCCCACGGATGTCTATACGGCAATAGTTTCTGATGATATCGATTATTTTGAATATCCGATGGACATCTTTACTGGATTTTACAAGATGATCGAACATGACATCTCTGATTTCAAAGCAATTAAAGGTCAGATAACAGGACCGATAAGCGAAGGTTTGCAGATTGTTGATACTACAGGACGCCCCGTCATATATGATGAGGCTTATTGTGAGATCATAAGGAAGACGATCAATATGTCTGCTAAATGGCAGGCCAAACAACTTTCGATGAGGAATGACAATGTTATTTTATTTTTCGATGAACCGTCTTTATCGCTTTTGGGATCACCATTTGTTTCTATATCTGATGAACAGGCAAAAGATTGGATCAACGATTCGTTGAGCGAAGTTGATTGTTACAGGGCAGTTCATTGTTGCGGGAACACTAATTGGGCGTTGTTGTTGAATACGAATATTGATATTTTAAGCATTGATGCATACAAATATGGCGAGAATCTCCTTATGTATCCAGATGAACTGTCTGAATTTCTGGGTAAAGGCGGTAACATTGCATGGGGCATCATTCCCAATACGGACGAGATCGTTAATGAAACGG
>JBAZDV010000044.1:0-7339 GCA_041654195.1 Candidatus Methanomethylophilaceae archaeon
TATGAATTAAGACCCTCAACATCGTCAAGCATCTCTTCGGACACAATGACATAAGCCGTGATCTTACGGACCGTAGCAGTATGAAGTTTCAGGTCGAAGTCGCTCTGTTTGAACTCAGCACCTTCGGCAGTGATATCCGTGTTGTCATCAAAAGCCTCTTCCTTCACATACTCGACAACATTAGATGATGTCGTTCCCGGGGCTATAAGATCCCTGACCCTCTGTGTGCGGTCCGGGTCAAAGATGATAGTAGGATAATGATCACCCGGAACCACGGATGTACTCTCGAAAGAGTTAGCCTGTGTCATGTCGTCAACCTTCAGCTCTATCTCTCCGAAGTGCTTGTTCTTGTTATACCATTCCCTGAGTGATCCGCCTCCTTCTTCTTTCAGCTTCTGAAGCACATCTCTTGTGGCATCCTTGAAGTTCTTCTTTGCCTCTTTCGAGCCAAAAGGCATCTTCTGTAATTTAATATCCAGATCATCGAGCTGTCCCTGCATCGCAAGGACCTTCTCACTGAGCTTGGAATATTCCTTCAGCTGGGGTTCAATCTCTGCCTTGATAGCTTCTTTTACCTCTTTTGAGGCATTGATGTATTTCTCCCCCTGCTCCTTCAACTTCTTGTCAATGGCATCGCCAAGACCTGCAAGCTGATCTTCCAGTTTCTTTAATTCTTTTTCGTCCATTCTTCCAGAATTTATAAATGTATTCTTGTTAATAATTTGCTCATCAGCCCCTCTGCTGTAATCGGCTCTTTAACCTCGGGAGTGGCAACTTCCGGCTCCTTTGTCAAAAGTGAAAAAACTGTCTGCTTGAGCTGATTGAATTGTATCTCTAAGAGCCTTGCCGTGTCATCTGTGTAATTACCTTTTACGGCAGAATGCAAGGCATCTAATTTCTGTATCAGTATATCCCATGATTTACTATTCTTCCCTTCATTTTTTACTGTTGAGACCACAGCATCCATGTTCGCCCCCCAGCTTACCGTGGAGCCTTCCCACAGCTTCAGCTCTATGAGCTTCTGCGTCTCCTCTTTCTCATCCACCTCACGTTTAACGACCTGATAGCCTATTGAGTGTTCTGTAAGAACCTTATCCAGATAGAGCTGAAGAACATCCTTCCCCAGTGCTGTATCTGATATCTTACTCTCAAAATATAATCCTGTCTTGTCCTCTTTTAGAACATAAGGCTTTGCCAGAGGCTTATAAGGATCATGCTGAAAAAGATGTAGTATCCTCGGCTTGTCACTGCCGGGACCATTCTCTTTTAGTGTCTTTCTATAAGCTCCCGGAAGAACTATATCCCCGTCAGAGTCCTTGTTCCCGAATATGGAAAAGTAACCCGTCACTATCCCCTTCACTGAGTCAACATCCTTGACCGCTTCCCCTACATCTTTCGTTAAATAGTATTCCATTGTCTTAAATTCCTTAAAATTTTTTCACCCTGAATGCAATAGCACATCGACAGTTTATTATTTCCTCTGGACCCCCTGCCGGATCGCCGGGGTAATCCATCATATAAGCCCCCACTGAGAACTTCTCAGTCATCTCCTTCGGGTTCTGCGGTTCTATTATCTTATGGGTATCCCGGGTCCGGTTGTCATACGTGGCTATCCAAAACTTCTGCATCGGCAGGTTCATTGACTCTGCTCCCACGTAAGCCCCCTGGTTGCTGGCTGTCATGATCTCTGTTCTTGCAATCCTTAGACTTCTCCAGCGATTTAATTCTATGCCCCTGCGGATAACCTCCTTTTGGAGCAACCTCGCTGTTTCATCTGCTCCCAGCCCCTCGGCTATGCTTTCTTCAAGCACATCCCTTAATATTTTCAACAGTTGTCTTCTTGTCTCTCCTGTTATGGAAGTTATCCTCAGTCCCGCCTTTGTCTTGACGTAATCTTCCAGATAAGCCTCCCAGTCTGCTTCACTCTTTGTTTCTAATCCCTCGTGTGATGCTTTTATCTGCTTTACCTGCTCCCTTGCGAAATCACTGCCCACAACCTTATACAGCTCAATAAGCATCTTCTCAATAGGCTCCTGTGATATGATATTTACAAGCTCCTCATTACGATAGTTCGTCACGTCAATCCTTCCGGCAAGGTCTTTATATATCTTATTCAGCGTGGCCCTTATCTGTATGCGGAACTTCCGCTCATAAGCATCCCTTCTCTGCTGAACACTCCGCCAGTACCTTGCACGGTAGCTCCGGCTGTCGAAAGGACTTTTAACCATCAGCATAATAGCTGTCAATATCTTACTGCTTGTAATCATTTATCCCTAATCTCTTTGCTGCCTCCTCAATAGCCTCATCATCTATCCCTGCCCCAGTGATAGGACTAAGCCCCACGGGAAGCCAGTACTCATCCATAAGAGTATTCTTCTCATCCATGCCGAAGTTCATCATGTCCCTCCGCTCATTGGGTGTGAGCCACCAGGCACCTGAGAGGGCCTGTGTCATATAGTTAAGATCATCCTGTAATTCAGAGATCATTGAGGCATCATAGTCAACATATACCTTACCTTCATACCTCGGATTGATAAACAGGTTGAAAGCATCCCTGAGCTGATTAAGAGCCGGAAGGACAGCGTTAGTATATACTGCTGATCCCGCCTCTTTCGTGTTGGAGTAGGTCTTGTTGGACGCATCATTGAACAGCTCTGAGGGTACGTGATAGACACTGCAAAGACTTCTCAGATCCATCTTGTCACTCTCGATGATATTAAGATCCACAGGACTCATCCCCATCTGCTGCCACTTGAGGGCTGCACTTGTGATGATAGGCTTGCCCCAGTTCTTTGGCCCTGTCTTCCTGCGGAACCGCTCCTCTATCTTCTCAGCCTGCTCCTCTGTTAGCATCTGGTCATCGGTCTTGCTGTCACCCGAGATGATGCCATAAGCTCCCATATTTTGGAAAGAGCTGACAAAAGAATCATAAGATGAATTACTCTTTGTGACAATCCTCTTAGCTGCCCTGATAGGACTGAGACCAAGAAGAAAAGCCCCGTTCCAGTACTCCGGAGTCCAGTATTTGAGGTGGATGATCTGATCCACAGGGATAAGATCCCTCTCCTGCAAGTACTGATAGCCCTTTACTGGCGTTGTCCTGTCACCAGCTACCGGATGAATTATCTGCGTGGGTATATGCCATAGCTCCCTCACCAGACCCTTGTTTAGTCCGCTCGTAGGAGACATACATTGTATATAAGAGTTGCCCGTCACCAGCTTAAAGCCCATAACCTGCTCACAGAACTCCGCCCACCCCTGAAGATTATTAGGTGTGATGAAGAGCTGTGATAACTCATGGTCCTTTATCTCAATGAGAGCTTTGGTCTTGATGACCCTCTTACTGAAATCATACCTGTTCGCTGACTTATAAAGCTGAAGTGCCTTATCGCTCTTTACCTCATATACCCCCCACGGAATAGATGAAGCCTTCTGAGCAATAAACGACACTATGGAATACACAAGAGGATTATACAGATAACCCTCCTTAACATAAGAATCAATATTGTCAGTGAAATAAACTGGCCTGTTCTGAACATTCTTCAGCAGCTCACCATAGACCTGGCTCCCGACAGATCTTTCCTTCAGCAGCTTATCCAACCTCTTTATTAAAAGCCGATCTATCAACCCCATGAAAATACGTATTTTGCCTTCACATAGCAAAATTACTTCAAATGCTATTCTTATTTAGACTAAATAAGGATAACATACCAACATACTTATCAACTATTTCAGCACAAAGGAGGGCTTGTCTTTTGTCATAAGATCCGTGAAGCACCATACCAGAGCATCCATGCGGTTGGGGGACTTGTCGCCCGGAAGCCACAGACATTGCTCATCCTCAAGTTTATCGTAGCGACCCACATGATGAATCTTACCCCTTTCGTATAGTGCAGCGATAGGCTCGGCTCTGAGGTACTTTCCACGGGAGGCGGTGACAGACTTATAGCTTACATTCCTGTCTATATTGCGTATTATCGTCTCAACCATATCCCCTCCGTAGTTGACCTCGGCAACAATTCTGTCAGCGTTCCACTCGTTATATTTCTGTATGGCCTTGTATGCCCACTGGTTCGGGGAATATAATCCTGTATCATCTTCCAATACGTAGCCATGACCCTCAGAGTCAATACCACAGATGACAATACCAGCCTCATCAGATGTTGTCTTATCCGAACCCGATGGGTCCACCCCTACCACTATCCTTACCAGCTCCGGTGCTTCCCTTACCCTGAAGCGTTCAATAGTGGATCTTTTCCACAGTGCCCCAGGGGCCTCGTCAATGTCCTCTGCCATGATCTCCATGCGGTAAGAGATAGAACTCATATCACTTGCAAGATCATCAATGGCTGCTTTCTCAATGTAGGGATTATCATAAGTGGAGAAGTGGAATGTCTGCCACCTGCCTGAAGAATCTGCTGATGCTTTCTTGAACAGCTTCGCTGCGTGTTGTGGGTCATTGGCTTTCGTCACTGACCTTGACTGAAGGGAAGGAGGTGTATAAATGAATATTGCATTGCCGTTGTTGTCAAGAAGCATGGGTGCTCCTACCACCTCCCATGTATCTTCATTCATAAGCTGAAACTCGTCAAGGATAAGCTCGTCAGCGTAATCTCCTCTAAGGGTATCTGCATTCCAGCAGGTTTTGGCCCTTATCCTCTGCTCTGTACCCGGAACCTCAAGTATATGACGTGTTTCATTCTTATAGACATATCCCTGCTCTATCGGCTCCCTAAGAAAGTCACAGCACAGATGCCAGAAGCGGTCAACCTGCTCCTGAGTTGGTGCTCCATATAACACTCTCCTATGGTCAAGGAATTTAAGGACTGCATAGATAGCCATGCCATAAGTCTTCCCTCCCCTTCTTCCTGCACGGATGATCTTACGCTTGGCTTCGGAATATATGAAATCAGATTGCTTCCCGTGAGGCTGTTTCAGTATTATCTTTCCTGCTATCTCCATCAAATACTACCTTAAAGGGTAAGTTACCCTTCAAATCTGTTTCACTCTGCTTGGGTAATATATAGACCAGTAATCTTGTAATGATGTCAAGATATGCCTTAATATCCTTTTCCTTCAGCTCATTCAAGGCTTCATTGATATTGTCAATATGACCGCCCAGAGCATTAACAAGAATCTCCTTTGTTTCTCGTGTTGTACGATTGAGAGAGCCTTTTTTCTTGCCCCCCTCACCTTTCTTAAATGTTGTAATTGTCCTTGCCATATCTTCCCATATTTATTGGCCTTTCACCAATTCTTCATTCACCCACCAGTCCTCAAAGGGATCGGTCCCGCAATAGACATTATCCACTACGACAACATAACCATTTGACAACATTATATCCCTTATCCTCTGCTTCAGCTTCCCATTATCCTTAGCGTAGTTGTGCTCAATAGTCCATAGGGCCACCGCATGAGTATCAAAAGGGAAGCCTTTCAATGCTTCATCCTCCATGCCTTCCACATCAAGGGAAATATAATCAATGACCTCAGGAACTTGGCATATCTCAAAAAGTGTCCGCAAAGTATATGCCTGAATCTTTATCTCCCCGTTAGGGCTTATCCCGCTTCCTGCTCCGGCTCTATGAAAACGAATCATCTTGTTTTCGGAATATATAGCACATCTCATGCACTTAACTTTCCTGTTTCTCGTCAACCTGGCAAAGATATCAGGATTAGGCTCCACACATATACCATCCCATCCGAGCTTCTCAAGATAATAGGTGTTGCTGATATTAACACCGTCAAAGGCCCCTATGTCAAGGAAGAAGCCCCTTTTACGATGACGGAAGGTCTCAGCCACCCACCTGTCCTGCCCTGCTTGCGAGTAATACCTCGTTGATATACCAGTCTTCAAAGCCATTTACGTTTTCTTTTACAAGTGTATAACCCATCTTCTTCATCAATAATCTCTGCGGAATACGTTCCCTGAGAATATGATCTATTCCACGGTTGGCATCATGTTCTAATGTCACCACACAAAATTTAAATCCGAAGCTCAACACCCTCTGGAGCGACTCATATCTTGACCCCGGCCACGGAGATATATCTAAAGAGAGATAATCCACAACCTCGGGTATGCCATATTCGTCAAGGTCTATCTTGAAAATATCCTTGCAGATGAAAGGTGTCTTTCTCTCCTTCCAGTCCTCACTGCAGTCGATGATATCTATTGCCAGCCCTGTCCACCCTTTTTCCTCTAACAGGAGAGTATTCCTTGGGAGCTGTGCCCCTATGACAAGGAAGTAACCCTCGTAGCCCTCAGGGAAGAGGCTTAAAACCCAATCGTCCTGTCCTATCTGTGAATACATATCTTCCTCCATTTATCTGGTACAATATCTTCCGTCTTACACCTGCCGTCACCTACCCACTGCCGGGGAGCAATAACTATCTTGTTCTCATTCTGATTTAAGTAAGCACCCCACCAGCTAAAGGTTGAATTAGCTATTATGTTATTATCGCATGATGCCATAGTGAAAAGATCATCCGGCTCCGGTCCCTTCCTTATCTCAAAGCCCTGGAAATGCTTCCTGCACCACAAGAGGTCATCAGTAAACACAAGAGCATCACCATCTACCCACTCCAATGCTTTCTTATAGTAATCAACACCCAGCTGTGCATATCCGGGATTATTAACGTAATCGGTCCTTCTTACATGAACACTCGTGCAGTTCAGTCTTGGATATTCCTTTACAGGCTCAAAAAGGTTCCATATAAATTCCTCTGAATAAAAGTTCTTTTCACTCACGGCGTAACCCACATAAAGAGTGCCGTCTATCGGGACCACATCAGCAAAAAGATGGCTTATATTCTCCCGCCTTTTGAACTTAGCCGTTGTATGCAGATCTATATTACGGAATATCCTGTATATATCCACACCCTTAAACCGACCCATGCGGTTAAGATCCCTGATGTTACTGTCAACATTATCATATCCCGCCTGCAAGTCATACTTTCTGGCAAGGGATTCAATGAATGCTATCTGGAACATCATGTTACCCAGTCCCCCTTGTATGTATATCCCAATCATAAAGCAATGGATCGTATATTGTACAGTTCTTATCTATCTCATGAATGAAATTAATGTTTCTCGGAACCTGCCACCTCTCACGGTTGCCCATGTCAACCTTCCTCTTCCATTCCTCAAAACTCCTTGTATAGTAATGGTTCAGCCGGCAAATATCATGCGTGTTCTTTCCGTTCTGGTTGACCACCCACCTTTCGTGCTTCTCATTCACCACAGGGAGGGTAGTGTAACCCCCGTGCTGGTTTATTATCTTCTTCACTGCGGAACATTTCAGAATACATTTAGCAGTACGGTTATAGAAATAAGTTCCCG
>JBAZDV010000045.1:0-7325 GCA_041654195.1 Candidatus Methanomethylophilaceae archaeon
ATGAAAAATATACATCATGGAGGAAACTAATGAGACCAAAGGTTATCATGCATACACAACTAAGTTTAGATGGCTGCATTCGCGGTTTTGCAGATACGGGTATCTATTATGAAATTGCCAATCAATTCAATGCCGACATGCTACTGTTTGGAAGTGAGACGATTCGTACGGCAGCAGAGCAATATCCTCCCGAAACTGAAAGAACCTTTGTGAAACCAGTGGACAAACCGAACGACAAAAGACTTCTATGGGTTGTACCAGATAGTCGCGGGAGATTACGCAATTTACATGTTTTCAGAGATACAGAATATTGCAAGGATTTTGTTATCTTGGTATCCGCATCCACACCCGAGTCCTATCTCGACTATTTGAACGAACGCAATTACGATTTCATTGTTGCCGGAGAAGACCATGTGAACTACGCCGAAGCATTTGAGATTCTGTACAAAAAATACAACTGTAGAATACTCAGAACAGACAGTGGCGGGACATTGACAAATATACTCATAGAGCAAGGGCTTGTCGATGAGATCAGTCTTGTGATATCACCGTGTCTGGTCGGTATCAATACCCCGTGTGTATTCAGAAGTTTGTCAATACCGAATAGACTTCAACTTAGATTGATAAACTGTGAGATTGTTGATGAGGACCATCTTTCTCTGATCTATAGAATTCCGAGGATCGATTAAAAGGACCATCACAGCTTGTACACTTAGTATGAAGATCTATCAATTACAGAAATTCTGATCTGTATTTGACACGATATCGCCATATTGCCGATATAGAAATAAAATCAAAAAGATTGGATGACATCAAGATCTGCAAACCCCCCGTCAGTGACATCCGTGCAAAATTCTCATATGAAGGCAAACGTCTCGTCAAAAATCCCGCAACCTAAATGCACACAAATAGGGTACTTGGGCCACACTCTTGATTATAATAGTAGTGCAAGGGATGGGATTTGAACCCACGGACCACTAAGGACAAGGCCCTCAACCTTGCGTCGTTGGCCATGCTTGACTACCCTTGCAGATACTTTCCCAATATGAATGCAGTAAATAAGCTTTATCATTGTTTTTTAAAATCCGAACCATAGATTTATACTTTTGATGATGTGTCCGAGCTTAGATAATATGCTAACTGGACCTCTGAAATCAAAGATCAAAAACATATCCGCTGTCGTCATGATCTCAATGATTTTTTTGCTTGTTTCCGTTACCTCGATATCTTCCTGCACCGGAAGTGCTCTGACAGATCTTGCCGATTATGAATGGTATGACGGACAATCCGAACCTTATACGATAAGGACCTCTGCGGATCTCAAGGGCCTTTCAAATATCGTTAATGGTAATGATGGCAGAATAGCATATGACTTTACAGGATGTATCATTGAACTCGAAGCGGACATAGATCTCAAAGGATACGATTGGTTGCCGATCGGTTTGGCAAGATATTCTTATGATATCGATGATGTCATTGATGGCGATCCGGTATTCTCTGGAACATTTGACGGTAAAGGACACACAATAAGCAACATGACGGTAAATGCCTCAAATAAAAATCTCGAAGATTATTCTGCTGGATTATTCGGTACGATCGACCGCGGTGAAATCAAGAATCTGATCCTTTTGGACTGCAAAGTCACCGGAAGAAGTGACCTTGGAATGCTTGCAGGAATAGCCAGAAGCACGAATGTCAACAACATATACGTAATGAATGGCTCAGTGAATTCGGTAGGCTCATCATCATTCTGTACAGGTGGCATCATCGGATGGTTCTATTGCAAGGGATCACCATCTGAATATCATGGCTGCACTCTTGAATACTGCAGCAATTCATCCGACATAATCGTGGATTCCTCAAGCATCTCGATGTATACGGGCGGTATAACCGGGGCAATAGAATCTCTCTCACTCCCGGTTGCTCTGTCCATGTGCTATAACACAGGGAATATCACGGTGAGGTCTGCAGTATCATCTTCTATGATAGGGGGCATCTCCGGTTGGGAGATCGCCAATACAGAAGGAGATGCTACGATTTCATGGTGTTATAACACTGGCACAATATCCGTTGATTCTCCTTTCATATCTGATATCGGCGGTATAACTGGCTCTTCTGTATGTAATACGAACGGAATGTTGACGTTAATCAATAGTTATAACGTCGGAGGGATCTGTACGGAGGGCGAGAAGATCGGTGGAATAATAGGCAGTATCGATCTTGACAACGCCAAAGTATCGGTAATTGAATCAAACTATTACAATACTGACACATGCTTGATGCGTACAGCTGTCGGCGAAGGGGCTGAATCTGCTCAAAATACATATGGTCTGAAAAATTGGGAGATGATAGGCTCAAACGCCGCCCATCATATGTTATTCGAAAAAAACACGAACATGATCTCCTTCAACGGCGGAATATTTTATCCTGGACTTGTCGGTGTAAGTCCCGACGGCAATACATATTATCCAAAAGTCATCAATGTGAATGAACACGCTGAAAATATTGCAACTATCATTTCAATTTTGATCGTGATCTCAATCGTTGCTATCGTGGTCGGGAAATCCCGACAATGATTAATACCTCGATTTCTTCCCTCAACTGTCAGGAGAGAGAGGGCGACCGACGGTAGGACTTGTTCCAGCTGAGGAAGTTCCCTCCTCCATAGGGCAGATGGGTCGGGAAATCCGACCGGGCGAGAGCTCGGGCAAGGGCCCAGAAACGACACAGTCTCGGTTAAAGGATGATCTGTTGACAGTGACATTCCCGAGGATTTGGTGAAACGGCGACTCCCCATCGGAGCAAACCCATACAGCCGGGATGATGGCCCACGGACCGGCGGGTAGGGTGCATTAGTTGAATGTCGCCTGAAACAGAAGGGGGGCTACTACTCTCACCTGACACACATAGCCAGCTAGCTTTTTTTGACAGCTCAATTTTGGCACTTTCTGCTTTCATAGATTTAAGCCTTCTTATTCAATCTTTACTCAACATTGCGACAACTTTATCTTGCCGGTCTTAAGGACAAATGACCGAGTAAGATTAAATGTACTTTCTTGACCACAAGTTCTACTAATTCCGTCTGTCACATTCATCCAACGTATAATTTTTTCATTTTCTTGTTTATGTATTCCTTATTTGTAGGATCAAACACATTTAAAACACAAAAACTAAATACAGCAGTGCTTAAAGCATTGTTATCTTTGTTTAATTTTTTTCTACTATGATTTAATAAAAGGTTGTATCTTTAGGATGTCAATGAAAATGGATCTCAAATATCGTGCAATTGGCCTGGATATGGACGGTACGCTGTTAGATACCCATGTCGATTATACAAAAATGGCCAATCTTGTCTTTGATCAAATGGTAAAAATGGGTGTTCCTGAATCTGCCATTGACAGAACGGACGGCTTCAAATTTAATCTTGACTCCGGTATCAAATATCTTGTCGATCAGGGAAGAACCGACGAAATCCCTCTGATCCACGGACAAATTGCCAAGGCTGCAAGAGATATAGAAATGCAAAATTTGGAAGAAGCTAAACCTTTCCCAGGTACCGTAAAGACTTTGAAAAAACTTCATGAAAAAGGATTCAAAGTTGGTGTTCTTACAAGAGGTTGTAGAGAATACGCAAATGCAGCCCTTGAATTCTGCAAAATATTAGATCTTATTGATGATGTGGTTGCAAGAGATGATTACTCTGAAAAAGAAGCTAAACCGTCACCTATCGCAATGAGACATCTTGCAAATAAACTCGGTGTAAAGCCAGAAGAGATACTGTATGTCGGTGACCATGTCTTTGATTACCAATGTGCACACGATGCCGGTGCAGGATTTATCGGCGTATTGTCTGGCGTGTTCAAAATAAATGATTGGAAGCAAATAGACAAGAATATCAAAACAATCGATTCCGTTTATGATCTATATTCTATTGATTAAAACTCTTTATCATTTCATTTAAGGTTTTATCAACATTACAAAATTAATGGCTGATATGAACTGATTACAGGATCCATATCAAAACAATTTCGTAACACAAATCAGTTACTAAACCTCGTGATGCCACTCGGTGCGAATACCGTTATGAAACGCAAATATCAACATTAGCATCTACTGGGACCCAAAATAGAAAACGCGCAGGGGTCTCTGACCCCTGCTAAAAAATCAAAAGTTTTACTGGGTTCCCTTACCGTACTCGACCACCCTGGATTCTTCTTTCTCTTCTTCGAGAGTATCGTATCTGAACCTGTCAAGATTGGATGAGAACGTAGAATCCTTAGGAAGCAGTTTCTTGATGCCTTTCATCAAAGTACCGCCAACACCCATAAGGTTTTTATCAAGCGAGATACCAAACCTGGTCTTTCCACAGACAAGATGTCCGGGGTTAACAATGTCATGGGGGTCAAGGAACGTTTTGAGGTCCCTCATAAGTTCCGCTGAACCTGCATCACGGATAACGTCAAGGTTAGATGCAAAGAATACACCGAATCCGAGCGAACGCCCGCCATATTTTGTTGCAACATCGCCCATATAGAAATTGTAAGCAAATGCGGTCATTCCGAGCAAAGATTCATCATCCTTGAAATAATATGGCATGAACATTGCCGTACTGCGATCAGCGATCATTCCGACTATTCCACCCACTTCCATCTTCATTACTTCAAAGCCCTTGTAACATTCATCGACGAACTCGGCCCAATGACTGACCTCAACGACGACCTCTGCGGGAATTGATCCTACACCAGCTTTACGAACTCTGTACTCGTAGCACCTCTCTTCCCACTCGTGGTTTGCAATCTCAGATGATACTTTCTTTCCACCCGCCTCTGCAACAAATGCATCTACGATCGATTCTTCAAGAGCAACAAATTCCGGCGCACCCTGGAAAGTTACAAGGAAAAGATTGTTCACATCCGGTGCATGAATTCCTGCCCTCCTCTGGTTCTCAAAGTGATATGAATCGGACCATGCGATGTGGAGAGGTTTTACACTGGCATGGTTGACGATCTTATTGATCGGCCCGGCCATGTCTTTGATATTCTGGAAATCGTATGCCACCGGCTTAATGATGCCCATAGGATAGACCCTAAGCGTCACTGTTCCAATGAATCCGAGTGTTCCCTCAGCACCTCCGAAGAGCTGATTGAGATTGTATCCGGACATGTTATTTGCGACTTTATCAAAACCTGTGTTAACGACAGTTCCGTCAGAAAGGATGACCTCGAGACTGAGGACGTTATCTCTTCCGCTCCCGTATTTGTATCCGCCGGGACCTACACCACTTGTGGACACCCAACCTCCGATGGTCGCTGATGGGAAGCTCGAAGGATATGAACCTACGAGAAGACCTTCTTTTTCACATGCTTCGATGACATTCTTCCATGTACATCCTGCATCGACCTTTACGCACATATTGACTTTATCGACAAAATGGATCTTCCTCATTTTTGCTGACATATCCAGAAGGATTCCACCTGCTGTGGGCATAGATCCTCCAAGACCCCAAGTGGATGCTCCCCTGGGAGTAACTGCAACGCCGCTCTTGTACGCTACAATAGCGATCTGTGAAAGTTGCTCGACTGTTGAAGGCCTAACGACAACGTCAGGAACGTTATTGAATGCGAGACCCGCCTCCTTTGGGAGGGGTGCAAGGTCATGTGCGTACAACATCCTGTCCATTTCGCTAATGCTAACATTCTCTTTGCCGACTATTGCCTCAAGTTTTGCAATAATTTCTGGCGTTACTTTTCGTGATAGGTTCTCTGCCCCGTTCGATTTCATTTGACAATCCTCCACTCTTACTCAATAAGTGCGGCTTACTTACACGTGTAAATAGGATAATGCTTAATAAGACTTCGGTCAGAAAAAAGTGTCAGTGACCGTACCGTCATTTTGCCCGACCAGGTCCGACATACTCTGTAAGTCCAGCAAAAGAAATGAACTTATCTTTCGATGTTGCATCAACCATGAATAAATGCGTATCGCAGCAACAATCTGAACACCCAAAACCACTGATGACCGGTATACATCCTGATTCCATCGCCATTGACGACAACTTACATTCCTCCACATAACGAGGAAAAGACTCGAAAGCCTCGATTCTATCTGCAACAACAGTAAGTCTATCTATGTGCCAGTACACATTTTTATTCTTTAATATGTGTCGGCTTATTCTTTGATCCAACCCACCCATTGCACTACCAACATAGCAATATTCGCCGACCTTGATATTGATGAATCCAAGTGAACCTACCTCTATATCCAGATCCTTGCTGAAGAACATAAAAAGAGCATACGTCCCTTTTCGGATCATTTCTTACCATTACGGCAATCCATATCCTCAACCTCAGATAATGTCTTTATGCGGATCAACGTACTGCCATCATTGATCTTTGATTCAGTTATCCTCGCAATATCCACGAGCTTACGTCCGTAGATCTCCAGATTACTGAAATAATCGATATTTTCACTTAACGGTATTTTTACTCTCAGACCGTCTAGATGAAGTACGATCGGTGCGGGTCTCAAACTCATATTTATTGGCTCATACTCTTCGAGAAGCTTCTTTAATTCCGCAGGATGTACGAACAACGGATCCTCTTCAAGCACCTTCCTCTTATCCCTGAGGACCTCATCGACCTTGTCTGCTATCTCTTCGAGCTTCTTCCTTTCTTCAGCGGTTCGCATCCTCTCTGCCTTGCGACCTACACCAGGAACGATAGCCTCGCAATCATCATTTAAACCTTCAGGCATCGGACCTGTAACGAGAATGACTGGTACATCAATATCTTTGAACAGGTCCCTCTTAGCTTCGATGCACTGTTTGAAATTACCCAACATCAGGATAGCGGCATCGTATTCGTCGATTATGTCTCTCTCGCTCTTTGATATCTGGGCTGTGGCTTTTCCTCTTCCCCTTGCAAGACCCATCACAACGGAGATCGAACCATACTGCCTCAACTGCTCCGCAATATCACATATCGGATGGGGCATATGATGTCTTCCCAACGTACAACCAACGACGGCAATCTCTGTTCCAGCCAAAGGAACACCCCGGATATCGCCTCCGATAGACCTACATAACTTCTCCATCGCAGGTTTATCCTCACCAGGAATTGACATTGTCACTGTGAGCATTTGCGAACTTCTGGTACTTTGAAGTACAACTCCACCTACATCCTCTATCATCTCATAAAGTTCCGCGGAACGGTATACTCCTCCATCATACATCATGACCTCAAACATCAGGCCACCCCCTTCATACTATCATGAACGCGCTGCGCTTCTTCCTTCATCTCGGGTTTCACGATCTCCTCAGTAGCCAG
>JBAZDV010000046.1:0-7236 GCA_041654195.1 Candidatus Methanomethylophilaceae archaeon
TCTTGCTCGTGGTCAACAAATGGATATTAACAATGAGAACGGTAAAACTGTATCTATGGAAGAATACATTGAGACCATTCGTCTCAAAACAAGTGTTCTTTTTGCTGCAGGCGCTGCAGGCGGTGCACTTATAGGCGGTGCCGACAATAAAACTGTTGATTCCGTCCGTGAATACGCAATGTCCTTGGGTATCGCATTCCAAATGTTCGATGACATACTTGGAATAATCGGAGATCCCGCGATCACTGGTAAATCCTCCGGAAACGATATCCGCAAAGGAAAAAGCACTGTAATGGTCTGTCACGCCTTAGCGAACATAAAAGATACAAACGATATGAAGAAATTCCACTCCATCCTTGGTAAATTGGATGCATCCGAAACAGAAATCGATGCTATAAGAGATATCCTGAAAAAAACGGGCAGTATAGATTACGCCATTAAGATGGCTGAAAAGTATACTAAAGACGCAATATCAAAACTTGATTGCCTCAAACCAAGCGATGAAAAAGAATTCATGATCGCACTGGCCGAATACGCTATGACGAGAGAGCTTTAATCGCTCTCAATACCCGCTTCGGTAATGCAATATTTGGCAACTTTGCCTTCCGGAATGCTACGATGCTTCACGATGACAGCGTTACGCTTACCGCTATTCTTTTTATCCAAACGGATTATTGTCTTAGCATTATGATGTAGAGCATGCCCCCCTAAGAACTCAATTGTGCCAGTACCAATGTTGGTATAAACCTGTGAGGTCAACAAAACAGCGACATCTCTTTTTCTTGCGATATTTAATAGCATCTCCGTTTGTTTAATAAACTCATTCCTTACGGTCGTATCATCTGAATGCAAACGATAGAACATGGTCATCGAATCGACAATTACCAATCCTATCTTGTCATTGGCCTCAGATAACCGTTCTACTTTGGAAATACGATCTATCTGTTCTTCGAAACTGTGAACCTGAAAAACAAGAAGATTCTTTATAAGTCCCTCATCCTTGAATATTTGTGTAATACGGTCGGATGATAATCCCTCTGTATCCACATACGCAATCTTAGCTCCTTCCCTAGCTACATTGTAAGCGGTCTGAAGACAAATGTTCGTCTTTCCTGTACCACCTTCACCGAAAAGAAGAGTCACGCTTCCACTTTCGATTCCCCCTCCCAGGAGATTGTCGATGGATGCGCAGCCAATGGGTATTCTTTTCACACGACAAAATAGAATAAGAAGTTGATAAAGGTGTTTGAAGACGGTAACGCTTACTCGTCTTTCTTCTTGTCTTCGCTGGACGTTTCCTTAACAGCTTTCACATCATTGATGTCGTAAGACATATCTTTCTGGTAAGACTCTCCCTTTGCAGCATAGATAGGCACTGCCAGGACAACCATTGCCAAATAGACTACGACGAGTATGATGATGATCGCTATTACGACAACAATCAAAATATAGGCTAGCTCTTCTAGTATCCACGGATTATATACAACGCAAACGGCTATTGCAATCAAAATGATGGCAAGCAGACCGAACAATAATGCTGATTTACCTGTCTTGTTCTTTGATATATTATTTGGATCCATTTTTTTCACCTTAGCTATGATTCGTAGGTAAATACGGCACCAGTGACATTGCCAGATCACCAAGTGTCATAGACTGAATTATGATCTTTCCTGGTCCTGTGAGCGTGGTAAGGAACAATCCTTCTCCACCGAACAACGCTGTTTTAAACCCGCCTGTTGCTGTAATATCGTATTTCACAGACTCCTGCCATGCAACTGCGTTACCTGTAGATACTTTGTACTGCTCGCCTGGTTTCAGATCAACAACGTTAAAATCACCACATGCAGCAACGAACGCAATACCTGTTCCGCTGAGCTTCTGCAAAATAAGACCTTCTCCACCGAAGAAGATGTTTCCAAGTTTCTTTTGAAGAGCCATGTCTAAATTGACAGTGGGCTGCATCCCTAAATACCCAGACCTTTGAACAAGCCAAGCTCCTTTACTAAGATCCAGATCTATGATCTTTCCCGGTGCGGCTCCGCCTAACCCGACAATCCCAGGTCCACCGTTAGATTTATATTTTACTTGGAAAAAAGATTCTCCTGCAATGGATCTTTTAAGACCTTTCAAAAGACCCCCTTGCATCTCGGCTTCCATTCTCATGTTACCCGTCATATATCTCATGGAACCTGACGAGGACATCAATTCTTCACCTTGTTCCAATTGAACATTGACGAACTGGAGGTTATCCCCAGTGATGGTGTATTTCATTTTCAACACTCCTTCTGCCGGCTAGCCGGACATCGAGCGGTACTACGAATCCCAAGAATAAATAAGTATATGTCCTACATATCATAAACCATGGACTACCAGGAGATCAGCAGGGGTGCCGAAGCCATCATCTATTTGTCCGAATATCATGGACGTGATGCGATATTGAAGGTCAGACCTCCGAAAAAATACCGCCATCCAGATTTAGATCTCCAACTAAGAAATTCAAGAACTAAGAATGAGATCAGAGTGATAAGAAGTGCAAGAGCAGCAGGTGTCAGATCGCCTGTTATATACGACGTAGATCTGAGTAATAGTTGCATCATCATGGAGCACCTCAAAGGACTCAAGGTCAAGGATATTCTTGATGAACATCCATCAGAAGCAAAAGAAATATGTGCCAAAATCGGCGAAATTGTGGCAAAACTGCACAATAATAAGATCTGCCATGGTGATCTTACCACATCGAACATGATCCTAGACGATGACGGAATCTTATGTATGATCGATTTCTCATTGGGCGATACGACCGTGGACATAGAAGAAATGGGTGTTGACCTTCATCTTCTGGAAAGAGCATTTACATCAGCACATTCTGACATTGATGGTGCATACGAAACGATCATAGATTCCTACAGAAAAAACATGAGAAATGCCCAAGCAGTTCTTGAAAGAGTAGAGAACATCAGGAGCAGAGGGAGATACACATGAAACTGAAGGTAATTACGTCAAATCCCGGAAAAGTCGCTGAATTTCAAAGATCATTAAACGAACTGGGTATTGAGATGGAACACCTACACATCCCATATGACGAGATACAGACCTCTGAATTAGAGGAGGTTGTTAAGATAGGAATGAAAGAAATCCGTTCAAAAGACATAAAAGATTTCATTATCGATGATTCAGGAATGTTCATTGATGCACTAAAAGGATTTCCTGGCGTTTATTCAGCATATGGTCAAAAGACCATTGGAAATGAGGGCATCTTAAAACTCATGGAAAATGTTGAAAATAGAAAAGCAACGTTCAAATGCTGTATCGGATGCGATATAAACGGCAACACGATCATAGTCACTGGTAAATGCAATGGATATATACTCGACCACGAAGTCGGAAGTAACGGATTCGGCTATGACCCTATTTTCAGCCCAGATGGTAAAAGATCCTTTGCAGAGATCTCGATCGAAGAAAAAAATACGATGTCACATCGCGGAAATGCCGTCCGACTATTAAAGACAGAATTATCAAAAATCAATATCTCTTAGAACAATAACGCAACTGATATTTTGTTTCAAACGATAAACTTAATTATAGTTTCCGTATCACAGGTCTTAAGGGTCTATGGGCTAGCTTGGTATACTTGTGGCTTTGGGAGCCATTGACCCCGGTTCAAATCCGGGTAGACCCACATTCTTATTCGAACTGCAGAAGACAAAACTTTGTCTTTAAAAAATTGTACTGCCCCCGTTTTTACGCAATCCTGAACTTTGTTATGTTTTTCATTAACGTAGAATTTCTTGATCTTGATGAATGAACAACCAGTCCCTTGAATTAATTTATCGCGTCTTTACCAGACAAACAGAAAATCAGAATGGGTTTCTGAAATTTTATAAAAATTCATAAGCGATCCCTCAATTTTTGAAGTTTTTATGATCTGATACAATAATATGAAGGTTTAAAAAAGAAAAAAACTAAATAGAATCAGCCAAAGTCATAGCCAGGTAACAATATGCCAACAAGTAAGAAACAGATGGAGAAATTGAACAAAGTAAAAAAGGCCAAGGTAGAAGAGCTCTCGAAACAGGTGGCTGCGGAAGCCAAGATGCCAAGAAAAAACTCAAAAAGCTCGAGAAAAAACTCAAGTGAACTATTTGGGCTTCCAACTATTTCTGTTTTACACACACTGATGAGATTAGGGAGCCCAATAGACAAATAACAAATTTGTAAGGTAGACACACTGAAATAGACCAAGATTTTAGGCTCAATAAAGAGCATGATCATGAATAGCTCGTTACAACGAAGATCGATAATTTTTATAATCGCTTTGATCTTGATGGCCTTTGGCGTAATTCTTGCAACCAAGGCAAATCTTGGAACATCTCCAATCTCTTCAGTACCGTACGTTACAAGTCTCAAACTTCCTCTGACCATTGGCGAAGCCACTATTGTGATGAACATTATTTTCGTGACTATCGAATTTGTCATCCTGAAGAAGGCATTCCAAAAAAAGGACCTCTCACAATTCATTACCGTGATAATATTCAGTATATCCTGCGACATTTTTATGATTTCGTTCTATTGGATTGACATTACAACATACAAGTATCAATGGCTGTTGGTCATAGTTAGCACCATGATATTGGCATTTGGTGTCAGCATGGAAGTAGCTGCGAACATCAGTATGATGCCTGGAGAATTTCTTGTAAAAATAATTGCTTTGCACACAAAAACAGACTTTGGTAAAATCAAGGTCTGTTTTGATATAACGCTGATAACGATCAGCATCATAATGTCCCTGTTTTTTTTCGGATATCTGAATGGCGTACATGAAGGAACTATATTCACCGCAATTGCTACTGGATTCATAGTCAGATTTTTTAACAAAATCTATGACAAAACTGGTTTTATTGAATGGATGTACACCAAAGAACTGCCACCGAATTATTCAAAAAGAGAACATCATCTAGAACAGAACCAATGAATTAATAAATGCTGATTAATTTTTCGGTATGTCTGATATTGATAAATCAACACCTTTGGTGTACAGCTTTACTGCCTTTTACACGAAAACAATTATTACAATCTGAAATTTTTTATTACTCTGCTATTCTTCCATCAATAGTAATCGTCACGGTCTCGAATGTGATATTTTTTCCAGAATCAGCGATTGCCTCACTGATAATCCTGACCAATCCTCCACAGCAAGGCACTTCCATTTTAACGATGGTGATACTTCTAATATCATTGACTGAAAAAATTTCTTTGAGTTTGTAAAAAGACTCGGGAGGGTCCAATTTCGGACACCCGATCAGCATTTTCTTCCCTTTAGTAAAATCCTTGTGAAAATCTTTATAAGCGAATGCTGTGCAATCTGCCGCTATCACGAGATCTGCATCCTTAAAAAAAGATGCATTCACTGGTACCAAACGCATTTGTATCGGCCATTGTTCTAGAATATCCTTCTTTCCAAACTTTACAAACTCAGGATCATTAATTATAAAAGAGCCAGTTGGTGACTTGTCAGTGTTTTTCTTCCTTGATAAAACGGAAATCTCATCATACTTCGCAGCCTCGCGTTCCTCAAATGAAATTGCAGACTGCGGACATACCGGCAGACAATTGCCCATACCATCACAATACTCGTCCCTTACAAGTTTTGCCTTACCATTAATTATTGCCAATGCACCTTCATAACATGCATTGACACATATGCCACATCCATTACACTTTAGCTCATCGATCCTGATGATCTTTCTGATCATGTAATGAAAATACACCTCAACATTAATAAACCCAACCTCCTTTCACATAGGTCATGGATTTGACCACATGGGTTTACATTGTCGTTGCAGGACTACTCGAACCCTGTTGGGTCATCTGCTTGGAAAGATCAGAGAGATTCAAGAAAATGTCTTGGACTGCTGCTACATGCATTTTTCTATTTTTCAGTCTTTTCTTACTATCGCTAGCAATGCAGGAACTCGGTCCCGGTACATCATATGCCATTTGGACTGGGATAGGCGCGCTTGGCACATTGGTCGCAGGAATCATACTTTTCAAAGAACCTGTCACGTGGCTTCGTATCTTTTTCATTCTGATGATCGTTGTAGGGATAGTAGGCATAAACCTTACTGCATCAGGAGGCCTCTGAAATGAATGATAAAAATGTAAACTGGCTCTACATCTTTATAGCAGGAATATTTGAGGTAGTTTGGGCCGTTGCCATGGGACAATCCGATGCATTCACAAACATTCTGTACGATGCCATTATCGTAATCGGATTGGCAATAAGCATGGTACTGCTTTCCAAGGCCATCGATGGCGGTTTGCCTGTAGGCGTCGCTTATGCGGTATGGACCGGGATTGGTGCAGTTGGTACGATGGTCATCAGCGTCTTGATAGGAGTTGAAACAATTACGATATTGCGTATATTGTTCATTGTTATGATCATTGCAGGAATAGTGGGACTTCAGATATCATCCAAGACAGAAAAATCAAAATGATTAATACTGTTCAAATCACATTACGGTCACATGACCTTCGCCGTAGGAGATACAGCACCTGATTTTACAGTACCATCGACTGATAGAGATTCTTTCAACCTTTACACAGAATTGAAGAATGGTCCTGTTCTTTTGAACTTCTATGTTGGCGATTTTGGAATAAACTGCACAACCTACATGATGAAGTTTATCGAATCTTACGATAAGATAACAGATTTTGGAGTAAAATTGATCCCAATAAACTCAGACAGTTTGGACAGTCATAAGAATTGGAAAGGGCGTATCGGTGCGCCTTTTGAGTACCTCTTTGATGAGAATAAAACCATAAGCACAAAATTCGGCGCGATCGTCGGACCAGGTCATATGGTCTCAGGATTCACTAATCGTGAATTCTATCTGATAGGCACCGACAAAAAGATAAGATATGTGTGGAAAGCAGATGTCCCGAAAACACTTCCCGTGTTGGATGACGTTGTCAATGGAATAAAAACAGGCCTGGCACTTAAGTTCTAAATCTTGTCCTTAAGTACCGCTTTTGTTACTGTAAGGGTAGCAGAAGATTTTTCGGATTCTACATTAGAATCTATTAGCTCCAGCTTTTTTTCATATGCTGGTGAATCTAATGTCATGGATTCATACTCACCGCCCTCACCGATGATGCTGATTCCAAACTTTTCTCTTAGTTCAATCAACTCTTTCTTACATTCGGCATCAAGATGTCTGCCTAACCATTTTTCATCCA
>JBAZDV010000047.1:0-7097 GCA_041654195.1 Candidatus Methanomethylophilaceae archaeon
GGTGGGAATCTTAAATCCTTTTATATAAGGAAGGATTTGGGGAATAATAACGTTTAGGGGTTAACTAAAATGATTGACATAACAGTAGACAACTTGTTATTCATGATCCCTGTCGCAGTCATCGTAGCGGTGATATTCGCACTCGTCTTCTACAAAAGTGTCTTTTCAAGAGATAAAGGCACCCCAGAGATGCAGAAGATATCTGACGCTATCGAGACTGGTGCAATGGCCTATTTAAAGCGCCAATACAAGACAATAGGGATCATCAGTATCATTGTGGCAATTATTATCGCCCTGGCAGGTTTAGTAGATAGTTTCTCGGCCTACCTTGGATATAAGGTTGCTATAGCCTTCCTGATCGGTGCTGGATGCTCAATTCTTTCCGGATTTATCGGGATGAAGGTATCTGTCAACACGAACATCAGGACAGCAAGTGCAGCACGTATTTCACTTAAGGATGCATTCAAATGCTCATTCCGCGGTGGAGCACTTTCTGGAATTACAGTTTCCACACTCAGCCTAGTCGGACTTTTTGCTGTGTTCTTCGTATATAATATATGGTGTGACACAGGAGATATGACAGATGTTGAGGCGATGACCAGTACTCTCCATGCAGTTGTTGGATATGCATTCGGTGCATCTTTCGCAGCTCTTTTTGCTCAGCTCGGCGGCGGTATCTACACCAAAGCAGCCGATGTCGGAGCAGACCTTGTAGGTAAGGTCGAAGCAGGAATTCCTGAGGATGATCCTAGGAATCCCGCTGTTATCGCAGACCTTGTCGGAGATAATGTTGGAGATTGTGCAGGACGTGGAGCAGACATTTTCGAGTCAACCGCAGCCGAGATCATCGGTTCAATGATAATCGGTGTTGCAGTCATTAGTGCTGCACCTGCTCTCTCATTTAACTGGATCTTCCTTCCGCTCGTCGTTATCGCGTTCGGACTTATCGCATCATTGGTCGGTATTTCCGTTGTAGGACTCAAAGACGACAACTCGGATGTTTGCAAAGCATTGAACAGAGGATATTACGTTACATTGGCCTTGGTCATAGTCTTCTTGTTGTTCGCAACGTATTGGATGCTTGAGCCAGAGTGTGCAAAATGGTATTATTACTTTGTATGCGGAGTTTTCGGTATTGTGTTAGGTCTGGCAATTGTGTATATCACACAGTACTACACAGGCGATCACAAGCCAGTCAAGTCAATTGCGGATGCATCCGAGACTGGACCTGCGACAAACGTCATAACAGGTATCTCAGTCGGACTTGAGTCGACTGTTCTGCCTGTTGTGTGTATAGTCATTGCGATTCTTGGGACATATCTCCTTGGTTACTTTGCTGCACCTGCAGGCATGGCACCTGAGGTTGCGGGTCTGTACGGAACTGCAGTCGGAACGATTGCAATGTTGGCCTCATCGGCATTTATCCTTGCAGAAGACACCTTCGGCCCTATTACGGACAACGCAGGTGGAATTGCGGAGATGTCTAACCAACCGGAAGAAGTTCGTGTAAGGACAGACAAGCTTGATTCTACAGGTAACACAACCAAAGCGTTGACAAAGGGTTATGCAATGGCCTCTGCAGCACTCGCAGCATTTTTGCTGTTTGCAGCATACTTCGAGATAGTTGCGGAGATTCGTGGCGAAACTCTCGTACAGGCAATGCAGGTTGACCTTGGAAATCCGATCATTTTTGTAGGGGGACTTGTAGGAGCAGTTCTTGTGTTCTTCTTTGCATCACTTGCTATCCGTGCAGTCGGTACTGCAGCTGGACAGATGATCGAAGAAGTTCGCAGACAGTTCCGCGAGGATCCAGGTATCATGGCGGGTACATCTGAGCCTGACACTGCAAGGTGTGTCGATATTGCAACACGCGGTGCATTGAAGGCAATGGTTCTTCCTGCGCTCTTGCCAATCTTGGTGCCGGTCTGTTTCGGTGTGATCTACAGGTACTTACTGCCTACAGAGCTTCAAATTTGGGCTCCAGCAGCAGTCGGTGCATTGATCATGGTCGGTACGATTGTCGGTGTTCTTATGGCAAACTTCCTCAACAATGGAGGAGGGGCCTGGGACAATGCAAAGAAGTACATAGAAGAAGGCAATCACGGTGGAAAAGGTTCACCCGCACATGCTGCCGCAGTTGTCGGTGACACTATTGGTGATCCTTTCAAGGATACTGCAGGACCTTCGATCCATGTGCTTGTAAAGCTTTTGTCCACCATTTGCTTGGTGACGGCAGTTCTTTACTGCTGAGCATAAACATATTAGAGGGGCTTCGGCCCCATCTTTCCTTTTACTATTGAACAAGGAATGCGAGCGTAGCGTGCGCGTGTGGTCAACTTTATATAAGAGGGGCATAATCCATGGGTATTCAAGAGGATCCACCATGTATATGTTAACACAGGCCGAGAGGGTAGTTCGTATTCCCCCAGCAGAGCTCAAAGAGAACATAAGCAATGTGATCGACTCCCTTACATGGGATGCCTATGAAGGTAAATTTGGTACAGACAAGACCATCACAGTCCTCATCAGGAATGTGGAGACTGTAGGTTCTGGTCGTATCGTTCACGGCGACGGTGCAGTTTATCAGACCGTTAAATTCGATCAACTTGTTTTCAAACCGAAAGAGAATGAGATCATCGAGGGCGTTGTTGTAGAGGTAGTGAAGTTTGGTGCTTTTGTAAGATTTGGACCTCTGGACGGACTTCTTCATATCAGTCAGGTTATGGATGATCGCGTGGATATCGATTCTGATAACCAAAGGTTGATCGGAAAAGATACTGGTAGGACCCTTGGTATCGGAGACATTGTCAGAGCGAGAGTTGTAAGTCTGGATCTCAATGAAAAGAATCCTCAGGACAGTAAGATTGGACTTACGATGCGTCAGCCAGGTCTTGGTAAACTCGAGTGGATCGAAGAGGAACACAAGAAAAAAGGTGAGGCCTGATGGTCGGACCAGCAATGAAAGCATGCAAACAATGTAGTTTCATCTCGGAGAATGATGTTTGTCCCCGTTGTGGTGGGCAGACATCCAAAGAGTGGCAAGGTTACCTTGTGGTCATCGATCACGAGAAATCTGAGATTGCCAGCAAGATGGGCATAACTTCCAATGGGAAATATGCTCTGAGGGTTCGCTGATTCAGATGTCCGGGGGTTGGAGACTTCCTGAGGATAAGAGGGACGTCTTCAAAAAACCCATTGGAAAAGAACTGAAAGAAGCAGATCTTGAAAAATATCACAATAAAAAGGTAATCACAGTCGGCGACGTGGTATCGCTGACAGTGAGGAGGAGTGGCATAGTGCCTCTTCTTTCCGTTTATGACGGAATGACAGAGAGGTGCGAAATGACCGATTTCGCTGTCCTTGTCAAACAACAGGGATGGAGGGAAAATGTCGTTCGCAATCCTGCAGGGACAATAACCTGTGAGCTTGTTGATGCTGTAAAAAACGCTTTCGCCGAGAACATGAAGATCATTCGTGTCGAAGGAGAAGAAGATCTGGCACTCATGCCCTGTATTCTTTATGCTCCGAATGGCACGGAAGTGATTTACGGATGGCCCGGAAAAGGAATGATGTCCGTTACCACGAATGACATCGTTCGAAAGAAGACAGAAGAACTCTGGAAAATGATGGAGGACTTTGAATGAAGATGGAAATAACAGAAAAGAAGGTCAACCCCCTGTTCAATAGGACAGAGATACGTTACACTGCTAGTCATATCAGTGAACCTACTCCTACAAAAGCAGCAGTTGTTGACGAAATCGCCAAATTAATGAAAGTAAAGAAAGAAACAGTTGTACTGTACAATGTTGACACCGTTTACGGATGTGGCGTCTCTAAGGGATATGCCAAGGTATACGAATCAAAAGAAGCAGCACAGAAATTTGAGCCCGAGCATCTCCTTAAAAGAAACGGTATTCAGAAGCCTGAGTATGTAGCACCTGCTAAATCTGCGGAGGAATAATCTTGGCAGCAAAAAAAGCAGAAGTAAAGAAAGGCGGATCCGTTAAGAAAAGGGATGCATACGAAATCAAAGGTAATTCACTTTCCAGGAAAAAACCAGTATGTCCCAAGTGCGGACCAGGTGTGTTCATGGCAACACATAAGGACCGTGTATCATGCGGTAAATGCGGATACACTGAGTTCAACAAGAAAGCATAAGGAAGGATTATCTTCATTCGGCCTCCAACCCTCTCAAGTGGGGGGCCACAGGATCTCCGGGTTCATCGACCGGTAAACTTCTTCCCTTCCAATCACTTCTAAAAATTCTATATGGGTTCGTGGTATAGCTTGGATATTATAGGGGCTTCCGAAGCCTCTGACTCGAGTTCGAATCTCGACGGGCCCGCGTTTGTTAAAGATATTTTACATAGAATACGCCGAAACATCTGCATGGCGGTTCTTTACAATCCGGACAATGGTGTCCCTCGGGGCTATCGACCATTTGATTCCAGTACCCTTGTATAGATATCGTTTCTTCTAGACCAAGTTTTTCCAGGATATTTTTGATATTTGTTGTGCCATGGATGCTTTTCCAGGCCATGGCACATATTGCATTTGCACCGTTGTGTACCATTTCTTCATAACTGGTTCTGATGAGTTCGCTGCCAATACCTTTTCCTTTGATCGTGTCATCTACAGAAGCGGAATCTAGAATGCCGATCTTTTTGACGGAGAGTATTTTGTCTCTTTCTTCAGACAGTGGAAGTTTGAGATATTCATCTGCCTTTTCTGGGCCAAAAATACGGTTTATAATAAATCCATACACCTTTTCATTTGAAATAGCAACTTTACAGAAGCATCCGTTATTAGATTTCAAACATTCCAAAAAATCGGATTCAGAGAGATAATCGGTTCCTAATTCTTCTTTAGAGATGATTAGGGCACTCGAAATGTACTCTTTTTTGAGATCGGTAATTTCTATTATCTCTGCGTCCATAATTTATGCGAGATATTAATAAATATATAAAAAATCGTATGACCCAGCGGTATTAATTACCCCCATCTTAGCAAGTATTATATTCTTGCATTTTACTGGTTGTTAAAGGGAGGTGAAAGTTACGGGAGCTGGAAACGCACTCAAATCGATACTATACGGATTGCTTGCAATTGTCATCATGATAATTGTCGCAGTAATATTCTTCGTCATAGTGCTCTATGTCATTAAGTTCGCGGCAGACTTTGTGTTTGGCAAAGATATGCTTGAGGCAAACTGGGCAGTATTGAGCGCAGTATTATTGACTGCAGCAACACTTGTCGGTGGAGTATATTCTTCATACGATGAATAAACAATTAAACATTAAAGGCGGGATGTTTGTCCCGCCTCCTTAAATGTTATAATCCTTAATGCGATATGGAATCTATGGCATGCGATAACAAGCACATAAAGGGATGTACATGTCCAAAGGTTGATTGTTCCAGGCACGCAAAATGTTGCGATTGCGTTGCCTATCATAGAGACGAGAAGAAGAATCTTCCTGTTTGTCTGAGGAATATTTGAAACTCATGCATTAAGCAAAGATCTTTTTGTAAGGTTTTATCGATCTTATTTCATTATCAATTAGTCGTGTGCAGGCGCTGCCTGTCAAAAATCTTTATTTAGACAGAGTATACAGTCGAACATGGACCTTACCAGGGAAGAGCAGGCGATCCTTGACGGAGAATCAGGGGAAGGTACTCAGAAGGCTATGGAACTCGTTGTGGCATTAGGAAGGATATACGGCGCTGAGGGATTAGTAGGCATTACCTCAGCACATTTGTCAGGTGCTTCATACAAAACAATCGGTGACGGGGGTCTGCTTTATCTGGAAGATGTGGTAAAAAGCGGCTCTAAGGTAAAGGTCCCTTCTACGTTGAATCCTATAGGGATGGACAGAGAAAGATGGAAAGAAATGCACGTCTCTCCCGAATTTGCGGAGAAACAATTGCGTATCGTCAGTCTGTATGGATCAATGGGGATCAAAACAACTTGTTCATGTACACCTTATACACAGGATAATGTACCTAGATTGGGGGATCATGTAGCATGGGCTGAGTCGTCTGCATTGTCCTTTGTCAATTCATACATCGGTGCAAGGACCAATAGGGAAGGCGGTCCGGGTGCATTGGCAGCAGCAATTTTGGGAAAGACGGCCAACTATGGACTACACCTAGAAAGGAACAGGGCACCAAACGTTATCATTGAGGCGGAAATAGGCAACTCTCTGTTTGAACATTCTTTGCTTGGTCAGGCAGTAGGAATTCGTATAGGTTCTAAGATTCCTTATTACAGGGGTATCAGACCCGGAATCGAGGAAGCAAAGACAATGGCTGCAGCCATGGCCGCAGCAGGATCTGTAGCTATGTTCCATGTGGAAGGTACTACACCTGAAGCTAAGAAATATGACGTTTCTGGATTGGAGACGATATATATCGGACAGAAGGAGATCAAAGAGGCCCGTGAGAAGTTGAATACGGTCGATGATGTTCAGCTGATCGCATTAGGATGTCCACATCTTACCGATAAAGAGATGCATGAGATCGCATCGTTACTTAAAGGCAAGAAGAAGAAAAGCGATACCGAGATATGGTTCTGTACTTCTAAAACTGTCCGAGATAGATGTACTGAGGATGTCAAAATAATGGAGCAGTTTGGGCCAGTGCTCGCGGACACATGTATGGTCGTAGCACCTATAGAGGGAACATTTTCGAAAACAGGTACGAATTCCTGTAAGGCTGCAAATTATCTGCCCACGCTCTGTTCTCAAAAAGTAATGTGTCAGGATATCACGGAATTATTGAAGGTGATACAATGATCATCAAGGGACGCCCTATTTCAAAAGGCAGAGCAGAAGGTGTCATCTTGAAGTTGAATGAGCCCCTGAGTTTCCTTGGAGGGGTGGAAGCCTCAACAGGAGAGATCAAGGTGGAAAAAGGCGGTAATGTTGCCGGCAAGATACTTGTTTTTCCAAATGGAAAGGGAAGTACCGTAGGTTCTTTTGTTATGTATGATCTGAAGGTTCATAACAAGGCACCGGCCGCGATAATAAATTCCACAGCAGAGACAATTGTTGCTACGGGTGCGGTGATATCATCAATACCGATGATAGACGGTGTTGATA
>JBAZDV010000048.1:0-6944 GCA_041654195.1 Candidatus Methanomethylophilaceae archaeon
AAGGTAAAGGGATCAACGCCGTAGCATTGATCGACAGACTAGATCATATGCAAATCTAATTGCCTATTATTTCTTGTCCTCTCATGTAAGGTCTAAGAACTTCGGGTATTGTTACGGTGCCGTCTTCATTCTGATAGTTTTCTAGGATGGCGACCATGGTTCTTGGTAATGCCAGACCCGAGCCATTCAAAGTGTGGACGAATTCACTCTTAAGATGCGGTTCCGGACGGTATTTGATTTTTGCCCTGCGTGCCTGGAAATCAGTGAAACATGAGCATGAAGATGCTTCAAGCCACACTTCTTTCCCAGGAGCAAACAGTTCAAGATCGTAGCATTTGGCGCACGAGAAGCTCATGTCACCTGTACATAGAAGGAGTACACGGTACGGGAGATTCAATCCTTTGATCAGATCTTCCGCATTTCCTCTGAGTTCCTCTAACACATCAAATGAGCCATTGGGTTCAACGAAACGGACCATTTCCACTTTGTTAAATTCATGCACACGCACAATGCCGCGTGTATCGGAATGCTTTCCTACTTCTCTTCTGAAGGACGGAAGGTATGCAGTGTATAGTATTGGCAACTGTTCTCTTTCAAGGATTTCATTCTGGTGTAGGTTTGTGACAGGAACTTCAGCTGTAGGGTTGAGCCACAGATCATCATTCTGCAAGTAATACATGTCCTCTTTGAGGTTAGGATATTGACCAGTACCGATGACCGCATTCTTGTTAACGACCACTGGCGTGAATACTTCCTTGTATCCCTGAATCATATGAGTGTCGAGGAAATAATTAATCAATGCACGTTCTAAACGTGCCCCATCTCCTTTTAGGACGTAGAAACCGCTTCCTGCTACCTTTGTGCCTCTTTCAAAATCAATGATATCTAGATTCTCACCGATTTCAAAGTGTTCTAAAGGTTTGAAATCAAATTTTCTTCTGTTGCCCCATTCATATACTACAACATTGTCATTGGAGTCTTTTCCGATGGGAACACTTTCATGGGGTATATTTGGAATATTGAGGACACATTCATTTCTGATATCTTCAAGTTCTGTAAGTCTGATGTCAATATTGTGTATTTCGTCGGATACTTTTTTCATCTCTGAGATCTTGGCATCCTTTTCTTTGCCTTTTGTTTTTGAGATCTCCAATGAAGTGGTATTCCTTTCTTTTTTTAAGCGGTTACCTTTGTCGGTAAGTATGCGCCATTCATTATCTGCTGCAAGGAATTTATCCAAGACCTCGCTGGTCTTATTCCTGTTTGCAAGCATGGCCCTTATCATCTCAGGATCTTGTCTTATGATGTTGACATCAAGCATATATATGCCTCAGTATTTCTTTTGAGAGAGCGACGTCCAGGTTCTTTTATCCGTAAGTGTAACAATGCTTCCGCGGACATCCACGATGACGGAATTCGTGGTCTCGGCGATAATATTTGCGACATCGTCGGTCTCGCTATCTGCATTGGAGAGGATCTTGATTTTGATCAGGCGATTCTTTTTGACCTGTTCTTTTATTTCATCGAATATACTTTCCTTGAGTCCATCCTTTCCTACATGGATTGTTGGGCTGATTTCAACTGCTCTTCGCATGAGCTCTTTTTTTGCTTCTTTTTCCGTCATTCTTTTTGCTCCCTGATATATGGTGCACGTCTAATCCTTTTACATTCAAGGCATGTTGTCTTGACCTTGTGGCCACCAATCCTTACCTTACAGTTCACACCCGGCATCATTGGAACGTTGCAACTCTTGCAGAATGTTAGATCTTCAGGCATTGGAGTGCGGGTTCTTTGGTTGATGTGTTTTATGAGTTTTACATAGCGTCTTGCCCTGTCGTTATGACCGCCTCTGACGGCTTCTTTCGACAGGCGCATGAGCGTTGTCATGCGTTCTGTAGCGATGTCACCGACCATCTCCGATGATATACGCCTTTTGGACATAGATATGCTTCCGTGGTCTCAACAGTCGAGTAATAGATATAAATATTCCCAGTATTGGTGCATTATGCAATCAATTTGAGCAGGAAATCTTTGATATCTTTTTCTTCATCACTAAGATCAGTATCCTTCTTTTCGGTGTATTGTGTCCAAAGGAACACGAAGTAATCGTGGAATTGTTGTACTGCAGAGTCCCAGTTGTCCTTTGAAACTACGATTCCGAGACTGTCGTTTGTTAGCATCCATATTCCATTTTCATACTTAACGGCAGCTTCAACAGGGGCTTTCAATTCAACGTCACCGGTAGAAGATATCATTCTGTAAAATTTTACAGAGGATAAGGGAATTAATTTTTCTGCGCTTGCAACTTCTAATAATTTGCCTTCTCCGGAATATGTCAATTTTCCGGTGATGCTAATTGGACCTTTGTCCACTTGTTGTGATGCAAGTTTTAAAATTGTTTCGTTAGCAAAGGAAAGTCTTACTTTGATGGATCCGAAGGCTAAGCTCATCTGAGTGCGTTTTGATTTTGATTTGGCTTCAGTAATGAGACCGATAACGGTGTTGTATGTTGTGTTTCCTTTTTCGTGAAGGAAGTTGACCATTTTTTCAACGTTTACTTTTCCGAATTTTTTCAGGGTGTCGGTCGATCCATACATTAGTACAAATCCTTCGAAGGAGTTGATGTGTTCAAATAGCGTGACCACATCTACGATGATCTGACCTCTGTAGACTGGATCGTCGTAATTATCTTCCATCCAATATCCGCCCGTACCTGCTCCGAGTGCATCAAGGGTTTTTTCCATAAGGATGACCGCATCATCAATGACATTTCCGAAACCTTTTGTTTCTGGCACATATGATGAGGTATTCAGAGTAATACCGCCGGTAGAATTGATATATAGCGTGAATTTACTCAGAAGACGGGGCTCCAGGGCCTCTTGTATTTTCAGCTCTTTTGCCATCAGAAATTCACCGGTATGTGATAGCAGGCTCTGAATATCAACCATTATCTGACCAGCTATTGCGACTGGAACTCTCTTGTCCTCATTTTCGGAAATTATGTTTACGGTAAAATTGAGCATTCGAATACCCTCTAATACTAATGATGTATGTGTCGGAGATATATTTAGAATTGGGGCAACCTGGCTGGTCTTTTTCTTGTTCGAATAAGAGAAATGCTATTCTGTTGCGGTAAAAGATGTTATTTTTAAGAAAAGCATGGAAACCCTTATATCGGATGTATGATTGGCAAGTTCTGGTCATAGCGACCGCGCGAAGTGACAGTCTTTAAATATAATTTCGAGACTGTCTACTTTTGCAAAATTAACTATCCAACAGGTGGCGTAAATGGTAAGAAAGCCCGCAGTGATGTACAGACAGGTCAAAGGAATGGCCTACACCCGCAAGAAATACATGGGTGGAATTCCAAACAGCAGAATCAGCCAGTATGATATGGGAAACCTTCAGGAAGATTTCCCGGTAGTTCTTTCTCTCAGGGTAAAGAACCGCGTGCAGATTAGGCACACCTCACTCGAGGCAGGTCGTATCGCCGCAAACAGACTTCTATCTAAAGAGGCAGGAATAGCTAACTATCATCTGAGAGTAAGGGTCTACCCTCACATCGTTCTCAGGGAGAACAAACTCGCAACTGGAGCAGGTGCGGACCGTGTGTCGAGTGGAATGCGTGCGGCATTCGGAAAGAATGTCAGTCTCGCGGCAAGAATGGAGCGCAACCAGATTGTTTTGTCAGTGAGTTGCACACCTACCGCTTTCGGCACGGCCAAGCTTGCGTTGTGGAAAGCCTCAATGAAGTTCCCCACACCTTGCTATATCGATGTCGAGAAAGGTAAAGAGCTTGTTGTATAGGTATGTTTGATCTTAAACTCGAACACATCGCTGCGTGGATACGCGACAGAGGCTTTGCCTCTGTCGCACTTCAGTTGCCAGAAGGTCTTAAGCTCCGAGCGACTGAGATTGTCGATTTTTTGTCTCGAAAGACCGAGGCGCGTTTTATCATTTTAGGCGATCCATGTTATGGTGCATGTGATCTTTTTGTGAACTACAAAGATATTGCAGATGCATTGGTGCATTTTGGGCATTCTCCAATTCCATCGCAAGGCGAAGATGAGAATGTCCTTTACATTGAAGCCTTTTATTCGGCCGACATTCGAGAGTCAGTGAAAAAGATTGCTTCAAAATTGCCCAATAGTATTGGACTGTTAGCCACTGTTCAATACATTCAATGTATACCCCAGGCAAAGGAAGTGTTGGAATCGTTGGGAAAAGAGGTACACATAGGTGTAGGCGATAAGAGAACTCTTTATCCTGGCCAGGTTTTGGGTTGTAATTGTAGCTCAGCAGAGATAGTAGTTGATAAAGTAGACGGATTTTTGTATATTGGGGAAGGAGATTTTCACCCTCTCGCTGCAGCTTTTGGTGTAGGAAAAGAGATTTTTGTTTTGAATCCGATGAACGGAGAACTAAGATCTGTAGATGATGTGAAGGACAGGATACTTCGTAAAAGATTTGCTGCAATCGAGAGTGCAAGGAATGCTCAGTCCTTTTTAGTGATTGTTAGTAGCAAGATAGGTCAAAATCGTAATGCACTTGCCGATGAACTGATCGAGGTTATCAGAAAGAAAGGGAAAGTGGCATACAAATCTTATATGAACGAATTGTCACCTCAGAATCTTCTTTCATATCATGTTGATGTGTATGTTAACACAGCATGTCCCAGACTTGCAATGGATGATTATTCCAGATATGATAAAACAATTTTAACACCTTCTGAAGTTGAAGTGGTTTTAGGAATTAGAAAGTGGGAAGATTATGCGTTTGACACAATCAGACCCTAAAAAGAGTTATAAGAATCCGAATGCATGGGACACGACATGTACACTTCGGAAACACTTCTAAGTGGCCGTCTTCCAAATGTCATTGTCGGCATTGGATGTGATGGGCAGTCAGGAAAAGTGAAGAGGACGGTTTCTGGAACAAAGGGGAATGTTATAGTGTATACTGACCCCTATAAGTTGGTTGACGATCTTGTGGCAGGAAAAATTGATGCAGCGGTTCGTGGTGATATGTCCTCATCAATTCTTTTGCCGATTTTAAAAAAAAGATTGGGGCTTGATGAGTTAGAGAGAGTTGTTCTTTTAGAGCCAGTGGGTGGAAAGTTGATCTTTGCTGCTCCAGTAGGGATTGATGAGGGCTGGACGGTCAATCAAAAATATGAACTTGCGGTAAGAAGTGTCAAATTGATGAAGAAACTTGGAATGGGAACGAAGATCGCAATCATGTCTGGTGGAAGAAAGGATGACATGGGAAGGAATCCGACCGTAGATCAGACAATACGGGATGCTCTGGAGTTGACAGAAAAGTTAGTCAGTGAGGGGTATGATGCGTATCATGCAGAGATATTGATCGAATCTGCGGCAAAAGAAGCAGATCTGATCATTGCACCGGATGGTATTTCAGGAAATCTAATATTCAGAACATTACACTTCATGGGAGGTGCCAAGGCTTTGGGTGCACCGTTAGTAAATGCAAATGTAGTATTTGTTGATACTTCAAGGGCTAAAACAGATTATAAGGACTCAATAGCTTTGGCAATGAGATTAACGGAGGAAATAGATGATTCTAGAGATTGATGGAGGGCATTCAGGCATACGTTTTTCAGCATGTCATTTTATACCCAGACACGAGAAATGCTCAAGGCTTCATGGCCATTCGTACATTTTACGTTTGAGATTGGACGGCGACATAGGGGCAGAGGGCATGGTAATGGATTTCGTCGTTTTAAAGAAAGAGCTTAAATCGTTTATTGTTGAATTTGATCATAAAACACTTCTTCCAGGCAGATCTCCAGATACGAAACTGACAGTAACAGAAACGTCGGTCGAGGCAGTTTCTTGTGGAAAAAGGTACGTTTTCCCGAAAGAAGATGTGGTGATTCTTGAAATTTCAACTACGACAGCAGAAGAAATGACTAAGATGATGACAGAAAGATTGGTCAAAAATGTAAAATTCCCTTCAAACGTTCATAAGGTATCAGTAGGTCTTGATGAGGAAAGAGGTCAGACGGCCTGGTATACGATGGAGTTGTAAGAATGTCAAAGGTAATTGTTCTTCTCTCAGGCGGATTAGATTCTACTACCACACTTGCAAAGGCGTTAGCAGATGGACACCAGGTCACAGCATTGAGTTTTAGCTATGGTCAGAAGCACAGTAAAGAATTGATTTCTGCTGCAAACGTTGCAAAGTACTATGGGGTCAAACACGTCATCGTGAATTTGGATCTGAGTATGTTCCGTTCTGCACTTACAAGACAAGAATTGGATGTGCCAGAAAATCGTGATGAGAATAAGATGGGTGCTGATATACCGATAACGTATGTTCCTGCGAGAAATATCATTATGCTCTCAGTTGCAGCAGGGCTGTGTGAGTCGATCGATGCTGATCGAATATACATCGGTGCGAACTCAGTTGATTATTCTGGATATCCTGATTGTCGTCCAGAGTTTTTTGACATATACGAAAAAATGATTGCAGTCGGAACGAAAGCTGGCGTTGAAGGTAGGCCGATAAAGATCGAGACACCAATTCTAAGAGCATCAAAAGCGGACATTGTTTGTTTAGGAAAGAAATTGAAAGCGCCGCTTCATTTAACCTGGTCATGTTATGAGGGTGGCGAAAAAGCGTGCGGAAAATGTGACTCTTGTCAGTTAAGGCTGAAAGGATTTCACGAAGCAGGCTTCAAAGATGAGATAGAATATGAGTGATATTATGCAGATCTGTGAATCTTTTAGATCAATTCAGGGTGAAGGCAAGATGATTGGGTCTTTGACTTATTTTATTAGGACGGTAGGATGCAATCTCAATTGTTCTTGGTGTGATACGCAATATGCATCGATAGGCGGTAAAAGATTATCTATAGATCAGATAATGAAGCTTGTAAAAGAGGACAATAATGTTTGTCTCACTGGCGGGGAACCGCTTCTTCA
>JBAZDV010000049.1:0-6923 GCA_041654195.1 Candidatus Methanomethylophilaceae archaeon
TGAACAAAAAAATAACCTTAGTAAGCAAGCTAGATCGAAGGCAAAAAGGTTATTAACCATGATGGGATGGCAAAGTTATACGTCTATTCTGACGTATCTCAAACCATTTTCAGCATATAGAAGCGTTTGACATATTCCTCCGTCTTATGAGTATGATATGCTGACATCTCCTTTTTTTCTCCAATATAGACACGCGGGCAAAACAATACTTATATTGACCACTTCCATCATGCTACGTGGACATCATGGCAAAGAGGACCGCAAAGATCGAACGTAAAACCCGCGAGACTTCCATCGTCACTGAACTAAACCTTGACGGTACAGGAAAATTCAACATTTCATGTGATATTCAATTCCTAAAACACATGATCGAAACACTCGCAAGATACTCTGATATCGATATTGAACTGTCAGCAACTGGAGATAACGATCACCACCTCATTGAAGATACCGGCATCACACTTGGAAAAGCATTTGCAAAAGCTCTCAGTGATGGACCGATAGAAAGAATGGCAACAAAAACCGTTGTTATGGATGATGCCCTAGTAATGACATCACTGGATATTGTCGACAGACCTTATGCTGAGATTGACTGTCCAGATCCCCTATATCATCACTTCATGAGAAGTTTCGCCATGTCTGCAGGAATCACACTACATATAATGGTCATAAGAGGATATGATGACCACCACATCGTAGAAGCAAGCTTCAAATCACTTGGCCTGTGCCTCAAAAATGCTATTAAAAAACGCAACAATGAACTAAGCACAAAGGACAGGGCTGAAGTAAAGGGGTAAAAGAATGCTTACCAAAAGGATCATACCCTGCCTGGATGTAAAAAATGGTAAAGTTGTCAAAGGGGTCAATTTTAAAAATCTCAGAGAAGTGGGACATCCCCCCGACCTTGCCAAAGAGTATGAAGAACAAGGTGCAGACGAGGTTACCTTCTTAGATATCACTGCTTCACTGGAAACAAGACAGACGATGCTAGATATTGTATCGGAAACCGCAAAAAAATTATTCATACCCTTGACGGTCGGAGGCGGTATACGAACACCCCGAGACATGAGGAATGCTTTGAACGCGGGTGCAGATAAAGTATCTGTCAATTCAGCTGCCGTATCCAATCCAGAAATGATCACAGAATGTGCAGACAGCTTTGGAAGACAATGTGTGGTCATTGCCATTGATGCAAAAAAAGACAAAAAAGGCTGGAAAGTATATACTCATGGCGGAACAAGACCTACTGAGCTCGATGCTATAGAATGGGCTAAACGCGTTGAAGATCTTGGTGCCGGAGAGATATTACTTACCTCGATGGATGCGGACGGTGTGAAAAAAGGATACGACATTCCGCTTACAGCAGCAATATCTGATGAGGTGAATATACCTGTGATAGCGTCCGGAGGCTGCGGAAACATTGAACATATCTATGATGTATTCACACAAACCAATGCAGCAGCTGCACTAGCTGCGTCGATCTTCCATTACAACGAACATACCGTCGGAGAAGTAAAACAGTACCTTAAAGACAGGGGGATAACCGTCAGATGACCGAACTCAAATACGATTCAGATAAACTGATCCCGGTTATCGTTCAGGACAGTACAACAAGCGAAGTGCTTATGGTCGCCTGGGCGAATGAAGAAGCAGTCGAACTCATGAAAAAGACTGGATACACGCACTTTTGGTCCAGAAGCAGACAAAAACTCTGGAAAAAAGGCGAAGAATCAGGACATTTTCAAAAGATAATCTCGATTCAAGTAGACTGCGACAGAGATACACTCTTGGTAAGAGTTGAACAGACTGGAGTTGCCTGTCATACAGGAAATCCTTCGTGCTTCTACGAAACAATATATGGGGAAACTTCCAAAACATCAGCAATACTTCCTGAACTGAAACGGGTCATTCATGATCGGGCCATGTATCCAGAAGATGGAAGTTACACCTGCAAATTATTCAATGATGAAACAAGGATGTGTAAAAAGATCATTGAAGAAGCAGGAGAATTCGCACTTGCGATCAAAGATAGAAAAGAAGATGAGGTTGCATGGGAATTAGCAGATCTCATCTACCATTCTATGGTCGCGATAGAAAAGACAGGGCTATCTATGGAGAAGGTATTCGAAAAACTATCGGAGAGGAGACAATGAGAATAGACCTTCATACACACAGCATATTCAGCGATGGAGAATTGATTCCTTCAGAACTTGTAAGGAGGGCAATGGCTTGCGGACACGATGCCATTGCTATTACAGATCACGTTGATATGACCAATGTTGAATTTGTTGTGAAAAACCTAATCAAAGCAACAGAACTCTGCGAAGATTACATCAAAGTGATCCCTGGAGTGGAGATTACACATGTGCCTCCTGCAAAAATGGATGCAGTGATCAAAATGGCAAAGAAGTTTGGTGCAAAATTGATAGTTGTTCACGGTGAAACCGTCACTGAACCCGTAATGACAGGGACCAACATGAAAGCTGTATGTAATCCAGATGTAGACATTCTGGCACATCCTGGTTTTATCACCGAAGAAGAAGCACAGATGGCCGTTGATAACGACATCATATTAGAAATCACAGGAAGAATGGGACATAATATCACTAACGGCCATGTTGTGAATATCGCACGCACTGTAGGGGCTAAAATGGTCATTGACTCTGATGCACACGCACCAGAGAACCTAATGTCTGAAGAAGCTGCATACACCGTAGCATTAGGCGCAGGCCTTACCAAGGCCGAAGCTGATAAAGCAATACGTGTCATACCGTATAATTTGATCAAAAACCTCTAACTTTTTCATATTGTTTTATACACCTTCCACCATTCAGCAGACATGGTAAAGATTGGAATAATCGGAGGATCAGGAATATACAATCCTGAGAAATTTGAACTTATCAGAACTGTATTTCCCGATACTGAATTTGGAAAACCTTCTGATGAGATATCGATCGGAAAAATAAATGGCATAGAGGTTGCATTCCTGCCCAGACACGGAAAGAACCATCAATACCCTCCACACAGTGTTCCATATAGGGCTAACATCGCTGCACTAAAAGGTTTGGGCGTAAAAATGATCATATCCCCTTGTGCGGTCGGATCTCTCAGAGAGGATTATGCACCTGGTGATTTAGTAATCGTAGATCAATTCATTGATTTTACAAAAGGAAGGACGTATACTTTCTTTGACAACAAAACCGTTCATACCAGCATTCCTGATCCTTTCTGCTCTCAAATGAACAATGTATTCGATAAAGTGGCAAAAGGGATTGGCATTCGATCCCACAAAGGCGGCGTATATGTGTGCATCGAAGGTCCAAGATTCTCTACACGCGCAGAAAGCCATATGTTCCAAGGATTCGCGGATATCATCGGTATGACCGTCGTTCCAGAATGCCAATTGGCCAGAGAAGCAGGAATGTGTTATTGCAGTCTCGCTACCATCACCGATTATGATGCTTGGAAAGAAGAGGCCGTTGATATCAAAATGGTTTTGAAAACCATGAGCGAGTGTCTTGCAAAGATCACTCAGATGCTGGAAAAGGGACTCCCTCTTATCGAAAAATTACCTGCCTGCAGTTGTATCGATGCTGCCATTGAAAGTGGTGCTATTGAAAAGAAATAAAACTATTCGGGAAAACCCGAATTTTTTCACTCTTTTTTAAATTTACGATATGCCCCAGCATCCATTAATACGTCTTTCTCAGAAGGATCTGCCATCTCTATTACTGCCATCCAACCATCACCATAGGGGGATGTGTTAACACATTGTGGCGCATCAGTCAATATATTGTTGATACTGATCACTTTACCTGTAACCGGTGCATAGATTGGCTCAATGGTCTTAACGCTTTCCAGCGCCCCTATCTCATCATTGACAAATACTTCATCACCGACACTTGGCAGATCAACATACACAACGTCTCCAAGTTCATGTTGCGCATAATCAGTCATTCCAAATGTAACATTTTTTCCATCGACCATTACCCATTCGTGCATCTCATTATAGAGCAACCCTTCGCGTACATCGTCCATTTTCATACCTTGTTACCTACATCCAGAACCGACAATATAAAGAACGTGCAGGACAGTAAAAAGATTATGCGAATAGTCGTCAAAGGTACGGTGCAAGGAGTTGGATTCAGACCCGCAGTACATCGTATCGCCTCATCACTCGGCCTCAATGGAAGGGTGTGGAATGACGGTTCTGACGTTGTAATTGATGTAGATGATGGTAATGAATTAATCCGAGTCTTGAAAGGACAGCTTCCTCCACTTGCGGTGATCGATTCGATTGAAATGGAAAATAGAAAATTTGACCCTTTGATCAAGGGTTTCTCCATCATCCCGTCAGCACCTGGTAACAGAGGCGTCAGTATTCCAACAGATACGACAATATGTGATTCTTGTTTAAAGGAGATTAGATCACAAGGAAGACGCAAAGGATATGCGTTCACTACCTGCACTAATTGCGGAGCAAGATTCACACTTATTTCCAGATTACCTTACGATAGAGATAGCACCGCAATGAAAGATTTCCCTAAATGCGAAAAATGCAGTTCGGAATACAGCGATCCAACAGACAGAAGATTTCACCATCAAACCATATGCTGTCCCGAATGTGGACCGCACTATTATCTGATTGATAAGGATGGAAAACCTATCGACGGAGACCCGATACCGACTTTTGCAAAAATGATAGATTCTGGATTGATAGGTGTAGCAAAAAGTTGGGGTGGGATGCACATTTGTGCCACTCTTGAAAATACCATAAAATTAAGAAAGTGGTATGGAAGGGGACAAAAGCCTTTCGCTATAATGGTGCGTGACATTAATTCTGTAAAAAATTATGCTAATCCGTCAAAAAAAGAAATAGAGCATCTTACTTCCGGTCATCGACCAATAGTCTTGATGGAAAAGATTGAGAACGATACTACAGAGGCAATATCGCCAAAATTGAACAACATCGGTATTTTCCTTCCATACACAGGAATGCAACATCTTCTGTTTGATCATCTAGACCATGATGCTTTGATAATGACCTCAGCTAACGTTCCCGGAGAACCTATGATACTGAATGATAAGGACATCATGGAACTCTGTGCAGATGTGTATCTTCTTCATAACCAGCGTATCATTAATCGTGCAGATGATTCCGTCATACGAACATACAGTGATAACACATTTTTCATCAGAAAATCAAGAGGACACATCCCCTCTTTCATTCCAGTCAAATATACAGGATCTGCAGTAGGTATTGGTGCACAAGAGAACCTTACCGCTACGGTATCATCTAACGGAAGATTATACACCACACAACATATCGGCAACGGTGAATCCATCGGTGTCATCGAATATCTTGAATCGTCCACCAATTCATTGATCGACATGCTTGGTTGCAAACCGCAGGCAATTGCCATGGACCTACATCCCGGATATTCAAACAGAAAATACGGTAAATATCTAGCCGAGAAGTATAATGCAAAATTGATCGAAGTACAGCATCACTGGGCTCATGCCGCTTCCCTTCTGGTGGAACATGATGTTGATGAGGCCGTGATTTTATCCATTGATGGAACAGGATATGGTTCTGATGGAAATGCATGGGGTGGAGAAGTGCTCAGGGCAGATCTTAATTCATTCGAAAGGATCTCCCACTTGCAGAACATACCACTCTTAGGTTCAGAAAAAGCACTTTATGATCTCAGAAGACTGAAATTTGCTGTTGACTGCATCAATGGAGAAGACAATCATCTAATGGATGATGATATGGCAAATATTATGAGAAAACTGATGAATAAAAGCGTAATGACCTCATCCCTCGGCCGTATTTTGGATACATTAGCATTCACCCTTGATGTATGCAAGACACGCACGTATGATGGCGAACCCGCAATGAAAATGGAACCATTGCTTGCCAAGGGAAAATTTATTTCTGGGTTCGAAACAGAAATAAAAAATGGAGAGATAATGACCGCCCATCTTTTTGCTGATATTCCAAAAAATGAAAAGAAGGAGGACATAGCATACTCCATTGTAAAGACCATAATCGACGCAATGGTAGATTCTGCATGCGATTCTGCCGAATCTCATGGAATAAAAAGAATAGGCTTATCGGGTGGCGTATCCTACGATCGTCCCGTCTGTGAAATGGTTGAAACTGCGATCTTGAAAAGAGGTCTTAAATTCATGACACACAATTGCGTACCCAACGGCGACGGAGGAATATCCGTTGGACAAACGGCAATCGCACTGAGGTCCTTAGAATGAACACACTATTCGTACTTCTTGACGGTGCAGAGGATCATCCTATCCCTGAGTTCGGTGGTAAAAAACCATTAGATATTGCTAAGATGCCTTTTCTAAATTCAAGGACTGTGTGTAAAGCTTACACAACAGGCCGTGACTACACACATCTTTTCCTTAACGAATTCTTTACCGGTCATCCGCCTGAGATGTCCAGAGCTGCATTGGAATCAATGGGTCTTGGTCTAAATATCTGTAAAGGGAGAACAGCATATCGTTTAAGCCCTGCAATCCTAGAAAACGGAATGATCAACTGGTCTTATCACGCATCAGAATTTTGCGATATCCTCATTCCCAAGGTGAGAGAACATCTTGATCTGCTTAAACAATATGATCCTGAGATCAAATTCTTCCTTAACGGAAGGGCCGTTCTCACAATGGAGTGCGATGATATACCAGATCTTCCCGCACCGCCCATTCCTGCTCCGTTCGTAGAAGTACCTGGCGATCTCGGAAAGATGGTAATGGCCGTTGCAAAGGACCTCAACGGCATTACCGACTATCCTTGGGGTTGCGGACAGTTCACAAGACAGAGTGTGCCATTCAGGGCACTTGGAAATATGACCGCCATTTCAGACAGTCCCACCTCTTTGGGTATCTGTGCCTCATTGGGC
>JBAZDV010000050.1:0-6904 GCA_041654195.1 Candidatus Methanomethylophilaceae archaeon
CTATAGCAATGGCGGCAATCATTGACGCAAACACACAATCATCGACAGGTATAGATCGGTTTGCCATGCGTTAGGTAGGTTCGGTGACATGGCGCAGGCCGTGTCACCGTGCGTGTCTAATCGCAATATAATGGGAGGTTCATGATGATCGTTAACGGTACAAAATTTAAGCAAGGCGTCGCAACAGCGCAGAAATTGGCGTGGAAAGGCGTGCGTCGCAATAATTATGTGAAAGCGGAACAATTCGCAAGCGTTAAGCGTGTACGTATTGCAGAAGACGCTGGAAGTGTCGCAATAACCTGCAGTGACATGCAAGCAACAGCGGTTACTGTGTCGGTTGCATTGGCATATGATTCGGTGTACCAACAACCAGAGGCCGGAACCGTATGGGCAAAAGACCTGCAAGCCGTGCTCAAACAGGTCAACAAGGCAGCAGGGAATATTCGTATTGCCATAACCGCAACTGAGGTTGTGGTTCGTGTCAACGGTGAAGATTTTGAGATCGCACGCTGTGACGATATACATGCTGACGATCTATACTCTGTCGGTGGAGAGTACAAACAAGCAACGTTTGATGTTGGTAAGCTACAACCAGCGGTCGCAAACGTTATCCCCGTATGTAGTGACGATTTTACACGTCCCATATTGACAGCGGTGTGCTTCAATACTTCTGAAGACACTGGCCGCATCGAAATGGCCGCAACGGACACACATAGATTGTCGGTTATAACCGTTGACTGTCACAGTAACCGAGAAAACGCGATCGGCAAATATAGTAACGGTGGGACTTTGATATATGCGAAGACGTTGCAGGCGTATGTAGATGCTAAGCTACAACCATTTATTCGCACGCAAATGCACATCGGAAACGGTTGTGTACGGTTACAGTCGGTTGGTATCACGATTAACGGGCCGCTGTGCATTGGCGAATATGTAAGATACCGCAAAATCAGCGAAGCAAAACGGTATGACTCATTCGACTATTCGTTTGCGCAACCAGCAGCAGAGGTTGCAGAAGCAATCCGCGAAGCAGGCGCAACGGTTGGGCCGGAGGAAGCAAATCGCGTTGCAGTGTCAATCCTACCAGGTCAATTGAAGAAATATGATGTAATATCAATACAAGGCTTTTCCACCGAGAATTGCGACATTGAAATGCGCGATCATGACCTACCAGAGCACACAAAGCGCGTAGTATTGCCGTTAAACCTTTTGACAACGCCGTTTCCGCAATACACATGTTTCAATTATGCGTGGTATGCGGATTTTGTTGAACGTTCCGGTGATGACTGTATAATCACCGCATCGCAAACGCAAGAAGGTTCCGGTACCGCAACCAGCATACAATTCACTGGCGTTGACTGTGTACACGTGCTCATGCCAATGGGCGTTGACAGCAACGGCGGTATGACATGGACAGGCGTATACCCCCCATGGAAAGATCCTTTCTACGAGGTCGCTTAGATAGGCACAAGCGGAGGTGTGCGACCAAGTGCACCTCCGTTTCAGCGTGTCCGAGGTTTGATCGCTGGCACAGCGGGTATACTGTAAATATGAGATCGCATATCACAACCAGGAGGACTGCAATGCGAAAGAATATGGATAGCAACACCGATACAACCGTCAACTACCCAGATAACAGAACCAACGCTCAAAAAAGAGCAGATGCACGAGGAATAAAATTCTTCAAAGAGTTCGTGGCAGAAGAGAGAAAGCGTTGGGGGAAAAGTATGTTTCAATAGGCCGTGCGCCTGCGGGGAGTGACAACACGCTTCGCAGGCGTTTTCGCAGTTCGTGTTTTCGCACAAAATTCTGATGTTCAGAGTTTACCCACAAGCACAGCGGGTATACTCATATTGTACAGGCAGTTTCGCACATAAATCTGCCCCCGCAGAGGGGCAATGGAGGGAACAGGAATGAACGAACTGTGTTGGGCATCTCGTGAGGACGATCTTGACGAGGTCAGCCGCCTGCTTGATACGGGCGCTGACGTCAACGCCTCCAACAACTACGGTCGTACGCCGCTGCACGAAGCGGCGTGGAATGACAATACCGCTGTGGCCGAGCTGCTGATTGCAAAGGGCGCGGACGTCAATGCCGCTGATGGAGACGGCAAAACGCCGTTGTACTGGGCAGCTCGGTATGACAATGTCGCTGTCGCAGAGCTGCTCAGAAAACACGGAGCAAAATAATTGGTTGCAATAGTTGCGCACGAGGGCATGGCGCAGGCCGTGCCTTCTGGCGTGCCTACCGCAAACATCAGGAGGGACAAACATGTTTGACGCCGTAATCGCACAAGCAGTAGCAGAGGCGATCGAAAACCTATCTAATGCCGATGCAGACAACAATGATTGGGACGTTGAAGGGTATGCCGTAAGTGAGGCCGCAGAGAGCGCATGGCACAAGCTCAATCTACCAGACGCACACATACCAACGTTTGACGGAACGCTCACAGAAGAGCAGGTCAATGCCGTGTGTCTCACGATCATGTACTGTGCCAGCACAGGAGCAATACATCACCTGGCTGATAACAGAGAAAAAGGCAATCCATATCAAATGCTCATGTCGATTGCGTTCGACAGCATTGAGCGCATCATACAGGAAGCGGTAAACGCAGCTGAGGTGTAGATAGGCATGACGGCAGGGGCGGTAGCAATTCCTGTCGTCCAGCGTGTCTAACAATCAGAGGAGGTCATAGCATGAGACCAGCAACTCGCGAAAAGATAGAGAGAGAAACACCGTTCGCAATAGAGATTGCAACTGAAAACGTGATGGACGAAACAGGCGCAAACCTATCCGATGTGGATAGAGAGTACTTTGTTGAAACGGTAGACATGTGGGTTCGCTGGCAGTACGCCAACACACCACGTTTCAAATACAAAATGAAAAAAGGCGACATGCAATACATAGAAGACTTCATTACTCACTGGCTGAACGCATTTAGTAAAAATCCAGAGCAATTCAAAGAGCAACATCCAACAAATGCTCTGGTATAGGGTGTTAACCAAGCAATTGCTCAGATCGACGCAAATACGTCACAGAATAGTCACAATTGGCGTGGTCGTAGTCGCAAAACAGGGCAACGACCACGCCTGTACAACCCAAATGTGACAGAATTGTGAACGAAATATGAGGCCCAAATCGCAACAAAATCGAGGTTTTATAAGAAATCTCCACTATGTCTATACCGCATTTCTTAACAAACCGCCGCCAGCCACGTTATCAAACCACTGATCGCAAACGGTAATTGTGAACAAATTGTGAACATCCACGCAAACCAGCCGATCCCCGCTATCACAGTCAAATCCACCACCACCAGCCAGAACACACCCAGGACGTAATCGCAATCCAAAACCGCGTTCCGACTAAAACCCCATGAACGCCAGAACGCCAGTACTTCAGCCACCATTGGTAGACAATTGCTATTGATTTTGTACAGGTAATTTCAGAAGATCGCAGTGGAAAATCGGTTATTGTCCATTTCCCAATTTTCTTGGTTCGTTGATAACTTATGTTCTTCAGCTTTGTCTTCGTGTATCTATCGTATATTGCGAGTACTTGGTTATACAGTAAGTATATCTGTTAATGCGGTAGTTCTTGTTAAAGGCAACAGCGAGAGGGTCTGGCGGTTTTTCTACCTGTTTGCGTTATGGTTGTTTCTTCGTCGATAACCGATGTTCTTCTTTGTCTGTATGTGTCTATCGTCTTGTGTATGCTTTGACTGTACTGTGAGTATGTCTGTATACTGCTTGTAGTGCTTGTTAAAGGCCACGAGGGTGGCGTAGTTCAGTGTAGTTCAGCTCCATCAGTTAAGCCACCATGTACAAGGCGGTTCGCCAAATGCTATATGCCACTTCAGCGCATCACCAGACAATGCTGTGCAATCAATAAGTGGTATGTTGATCCGTTCCCTAACAAGCGAGTGTAATTTCGCTATAGCACGGTCGTGGTTAGCACATGATTGCTTCAATTTATCAAACGACATTTCTGTTCTGTTCTTATCACTGCATATATGCAATATGTAATCATGTATCTTTGCTATGAGCCGAAGCTGTTCATCGACTTCTTCCTCTATTCCCTGTGCTCTATTCATTTTCGCTCATCCTCTTTCATGAGAAATACTTTCTTGCGTCCGTTCGGCATGTGGTAATTCACTTCAATACCATCTACTACCAGTAATGATTTTACAATCTGCGTCTGGCCGTCCTGCGCGGCTGCAATAAGCGGGATAGGGCAATGGGCTGACTGGTTAGGGTCTGCGCCGTTGCCGATAATGCTTATCACTTCATCGACGTTACCAGCGCGTATGCTTTCATACAGTTGGAGAGACAGGTCTTTTGTTTCACTGTTCATTGCGCGACGCTCCTATTCCGTTCCTGGCTGTTGCGTTTCACATTTCGACGATGCGCTTAAGTGGTGAATATTTCTTCGGGTCTGCTTTACTATCTTCCTGGTATTGATTTTCCGTGCGGTCGTTATAAACTGCTGATCGTGTGTATTGCGAGTACGGTGGGTCTACGTATCTGGTGTACTCAGCAGGCTTTTCGTTTTTTACCCAATCGTTATAATTGGTAACGCCTGGCTGTTCACCAAAAGCAACAACAAGCGTATGTAGTTTATTCATCAACCTGTTGTGATTGACGCATAATTGTTTCATGGTATCCAACATACGTGTATCCTGGCTACCAACAACCCATATGCGTTCTTCAACAATGTTTGCATCGGCTACTGTGTCTTCGATAGCATAGTACAATTTGTTTAGCCGAACCTGTTCATCTTCCTCGTCAGCTCCAAAAAGAAACTCCAATATTCTCAGTATGTCACACAATGTGTATCACTCCTTTTCATTAGTGCTTTCCGTGTAACGAATCAGATCCTTTATCCATTGTGTCACTCCACGTAACTATCATAGATTATAATCCTGTACTGTTGATGCCTGCGTTGATCTGGGGTTACCGTATCAATGATAATATGACCATGTAACTCCATCAACTCGACCAACTCATCGAGAGTATTGATCTCCAGCGTATGTACTGTTGGAGGTAGCCAGCCAGCAGTATGTTCTGGACGCGGCTCAATGCTTACGCCATTTACGTTTATTGATTTACCGCTTGCTCGTTCAATAATGAACTTCATCGTAGATACCTCTTGTGAATGAGTAACCATCACATTCATTATAGTCGATTACCACGAAAATGGCAAGGCCACCCACCAAAAATAATTCATAAATAGGTGTTTACATAGGGGCTATATGGTGTATACTATATATGTTGGACATTCCACACGACAGAATACTAAACTGGAGGGACAAACATGGGACTGGACATGTACCTGAAAAAAGTAACACGTGAATGCAACAAAAAAATCTCTGAAGAGGTCGGTGGCTGGCGTAAAGCGAACCAGATACATAAATGGTTCGTTGATAACGTGCAAGACGGGGTAGACAACTGTGCTACATATCCTGTTGCGTATGAACAACTACAGGAACTGCTGTCACTGGTTAACCAAGTTCTCGACAACCATAAACTTGCCGTCAAACTGCTACCAACGTCTATAGGGTGTTTCTTTGGTAGTAATGGATACGACGAATGGTACTTCGACGATCTGAAGAAAACAAAGCGGATTATAGAAGCAACATTTTACGATGATGAAACAGTTGAGTACGAATACACTTCAAGTTGGTAAATCATACGAACATTCAGATCACAAATAGTACGGATAGAATAGAGGGAGCGATACTATGAAGTTAATTTCCTGGCCAGGCAACAAGCAACGACAAATGAATCAAATACTAAGATTTGTACCAGATACAATCCGTGATGACGCCGCAGTATGTGAACCATTCTTTGGCACTGGCGCGTTCACCATGAGCTTGCTCGATACTACAAATGGCCCAGTGTTTGCTGCAGAAGCATGTAAGCCATTGCATAATTGGTGGGCGCATCTCATGCAGTCAACGAATGAGATGATTTCACTTATGAGCGACTATCGTAGTCAATATGCAGGAGCTAAGACAGACAGAAAAGTGTTTGATGAGTTGAGAGACGGATGGAACGCTATGAATATATCTTCTCCATCATCTGTTGAAACAGCAGCAATGTTTTGGGTGTTGATATATCAGTCTACAAACAATCTTGTGCGCTTCAACCAGAGCGGGAAATACAATCAAACATGGGGGAAAGGCAGGAACGTTCCAGACCCTCTGCAAGTATTTACGGAGGTGCCGCGCAGATATATATCATGGCTCCATGAAGCTACAAATAAGGGATGCTTCGCGACTGACTTTAATGACGCTATATCTAAATTTATTGAGTATGGAGATGTCGGAGTTTGTTTCATAGACCCTCCATACATACTTGAGACTGGCACGTATGATGATGATTGCTGGGGCGATGATGAACTTGCACAACTTATGGGGTGGGTAGAGAGGCTCGAAAACGATAGATACTGGTGGATGTGGACTGACTATATTGCAAATGGTGATGTTAGGCATCCATACGAAAATTCAATACGTTCACACTTCACAGTCGAACCATTAGTGAGAAACAGAAACGCAAGACCGAATGGAACCTCAGACACAAAAGAAGAAGTAATGATACTCGGCAGCGATGTTGAATATCCAGAAAATCCACAAGACGTATTATTCGACTACCGACAATAGAGGGAGAGATACCATGAAGTTGACAATAGATGAACAGATCGAGATGAAACGCGAAGACAAAAAGGGAGCAATGCTCTACCTGTCTGGTCTCATGGAGACTGTAGACGAATGTCACGCCAGATACCAGCACCATACTGATGTGCAAATCACTAATGACACGTTGTTGACACCAGCATACAGTGCAGGTACAGGTCAACTGCTGGAAGCGATCGAAGCTGCTACAACGCAACGGATAATCATCTATGG
>JBAZDV010000051.1:0-6671 GCA_041654195.1 Candidatus Methanomethylophilaceae archaeon
GGATCGAAGCGATGGATGACGGGGTAAGGAGCTCTTTGAGTTCTTTTTTAACAAGATTCCACAAGTGATTCATTGATTCACCGCCTTTACGAATACCTCTTCAAGATTACTGACGCCATACTGTTCTTTCAGTTCCTTAGGTGTGCCGTCAAGGACGACCCTGCCTTCATTTATCATAGCAACATGATCGCAGAGAATTTCGACCTCGAACATGTTATGCGATGATATGAGGATAGAGACACCGTGTTTTGCGATGTTTCTTATGATCTCCCTTATTTCATAAGCGTTGACGACATCAAGGCCGGATGTTACCTCGTCCAATATGGCGAGTTTAGGATTCGGCATGATCGCTCTTGCGATGAGAAGGCGTCTCATCATACCTTTACTGTATGTGTCCACTTTGGAATCTATCCTGTCACCCAGATCGGCTATTTCGATACCTTTGGCGACCATTGTCTTGTTTTCTTCACCATCGGTAAAGAAATTGGCCATGAACTCAAGGTATTTTCTCCCGGTCAGGTCTTTGTAAGCACCAGCGTCCTCCGGAAGATAACTGATGATCTTTCGGACCTCGTCCGATTCTGTCTTCACATCTTTTCCGTAGACTTTGACCTCACCTGATGAGATACTTAACAGGGTGGAGATAATTCTCAGACAGGTTGTCTTACCGGCTCCGTTGGGTCCGATGAGTCCGAAGATTTCACCCTCTTTTACAGTGAAGTTCACACCTTTTACTGCTACCCTTTCACCGTAGTTCTTATGTAGATCTTTTACGACTAATGCATCCATTTTATTCCTCCCGACGCTCTCCATATTGGAAGAGCTCTTCAATCATTACTTGGAAATAGTTTGCCATTTTGAAAGCGAGACTAAGCGATGGATCATACTTTTCGCGTTCTATGGCTATTATGGTCTGTCTTGACACTTGCATCTCTGATGCAAGTTCTTCTTGCGTGATGTCGCGCATCGCTCGATAGACCTTAACTTTATTCTTCATTCTTGGTCGCCTTCCTCATCATAAAGAAATATGATGCAGAGTAGATCACAACCATAAGCAGAACGAACAGTATCATAGTGAATCCGGCCGTTTTTGCCCAATCGGCAATACGATCATCCAGTATGATTAAAAAAACACCCATCCAGCTGAAAAAAAGTGCTGATACGACATAAGCCATCATGGCTGACCTGCCTCCGATCTGTGATATCATCTCGTCTTCCAATATCTCACCGTTTTTACGTGCAAGATGCTGTGCGTATATTGCGATCGATTCTCCGATGACAAATCCTAGTATTGCAAGGTATACGCTCTCAAGTATCACTGCCGATGCTACCAATGTGGAAATGAATATTATTGCGAAATATCTTAGAACATTCCAATATTTCATATTATCAAGTATGAGGTCATTTACATAATGTTATTAAAACTTTACATAAAGATTTACAAAGTTAACATCGATTCGAAAAAGAAAATTGGTAAAAGGAAAGTGTTTAATTCTGACCCATCTCTTTATTGATGGATTCTTGAAGCGATTCGAACTTATCGCGAAGGCTTTTTTCCTGACGGTCCATGGATTTGATCCTGACTTCCATTGTCTCCATGGCATCTTCGATCTCTGTTTTGATCGAGGTCTTGTCTTCGACCTTGATCATGAGGGAACCGACATTCTTGTAGATGTCACCGGAAGCTTTTTCGAGTTCTGAGAGGGTCCTTTCCATCTCTTTCCTTTGGGCTTCCATCTGGAGTTTCTGGTTACTGGTGACCTGAAGCTGCTGCTGGACCTGTTGGAATTGTGCGATCTGGTTCTGTAACTGAGGGCTGATGCTGTTCATGTTCTCACGTTATTTTGCTGATATCTTCGGTAATCTTGATACAACCAAGGTAAGAGTTCAATGCAGCCCTCATCGCTGAGATGTCTGTCGCTTTTACCTCAAGAGTGACGGAATCTTCGGAACCGTACACAGAGATCTGTGTACGGGGAAGTTCCCTTCCAGCTTCAGGTTTAAGTGAGGACAGGATAGTTTTCGCATCTGCGGAATCTATTCTAAGGACTGCATTCAACATGATCGTACTCAGTCGGACTTCAGGACCTTTTTCACATTCGGCCTCTCTTTGTAGAAGATCTTGCTTCCGCATTTTTCACATTGGAGACCCAACGCGTTCACGTTCCTGATCGGTTCATTACATTTTCCGCATCTGTACAATCTTTTCACCTCATGTTACGAGCTTATTGCTCTGATACCTGCGAAACGCTCTTTTTTGCCAAAGGCGAATACGCACCCGCTGCGTATTTAGCGCCGCAGTGATTGCAGTTCCAAATGCCGGAGCTTACTCTCTTTACAGAGTCGTGGTGGCATACCGGGCACTCGTGGCTTTTTATCTGTTCGGCTTCGATGTTCTTTACTCTGTTACGAATGACGACACCGTATCTTGCGCCGAATTTTCCGGAGGTTCCGGCTTTGTTAGTTCTTTTTGACATCTGTATCACCCAATGATCTTTCTGATTTCCTTGCCCTTTGCGACCGAGGCATCAAGGCACTGATTGAGCTCATCAAGTGTGAATGAGCCCTTTCCGCCCTTCTGCATCGCTCTGAAGTTGCCTTTATTGTCTGTTGTGACTGTGAGACGGGCACAGGAGATGTGTTCCTCGTCGAAATTTGGGTCAAGTATTAAAGTATTTCCTATCTTGTATGATGTTATCGAGATAGGCATACATGTAACGGGGAGTGGTTTGTTCTTTCCCTCGCCGTATTGTTCTGCGGGAATGATCGCAGTTTTCAACGCGAGCACTGCTGCAAGGTTTGCGGCATCGAACAGGTTTCCGTCGTAATCCAAGGCGTACATGTCGATAAAGCACATCCACACCTTTTCGCCTTCGGTAATGCAGAGTTTCTCTACATCGATCATTTTGGATTCACGGATACCACGGTCTACGACACGTGCAAGTTCGATCGATTCCTCGGTCGGCGGACCTGCTTCGAAAGAGGCATGTGCCATGGGGATCAGCTCTGCTCCTGTGGTCAGAACTCCTTGATTGGGGGTATCTGGGAACGGGGTGCCGGGAACGATCTTGACGCCCGCTATGATCTCGGTCTTTCCGACCTTCACTCTTGCGGATCCGTCTGCCGATTCGATGCAGCCTGTGACAAACTCGATGTTCCTGAAATCATCCACCTTACGGCCATCGGTCCTCTTTCCCTGACCGAGCAGGTTGATGATATGGTCGCGCCTGATCTCCGAAATGACTTCATTGCTCATCTGACTCAGCCTCCTTGTTGTTGACGGAGTAACGTCTCTTCAAAGCATCTTTTTGGACATCATACAGCTCATGGCATGCACCCATGGCCATCTTGATGGCCTTATCGAATTCTTTCCTGGTCATATTGCCGTCCATCTGAAGAAGCACTATCTCGTCTGTTGACGGGATGATCGCAAGGGGCACGTCCGCCTCTCCGAAATTGTCCTCCTCCTTGTTGAGGTCGAGCAGAACCTTTCCGTCAGCTTTACCGGCTGCACATGCGGGAATTATATCCCTCATCGGAATGCCTGCATCGGCAAGTGCGACGGATGCTGCGGTAAGACCCGCGCATCTGGTACCAGCATTTGCCTGAAGGATCTCAATATAGACATCAATGGATGCGCGTGGGTAAAGTTCGGTAAGAACGACGCTTTCGAGCGCTTCTGCCGTGATCTTGGAGATCTCGATAGACCTTCTGTCGGGGCCGGGTCTCTTACGGTCGCTGACCGAGAACGCTTCCATGTTATATTTACACTGGATGATCGCCTTTGAGGGATCCTGAAGGTGTCTGGGGTGACATTCTCTGGGTCCGTACACTGCCGCGAGGACCTTGTTCTTTCCTATCTCTACATATGCCGAGCCGTCCGCATTATTGAGGACACCGGCTTCGATCTTGAAGGCCCTGTGTTCATCAGCGGTCCTGCCGTCGATCCTAATACCTTTCTTATCAACTAAAACCATGTCAGTATGTCCGCTCATGTTCACTCCTCCTTGTTGGAGTTGGGGAGAATTTTCTCCAAAAATGCCTTCACTTTTTCGGTGAGGTTGCTTGACTGTGCATTTGCTTCTATCATCTCAATAGCCTGCACAGCTATGGTGGCGTTATCATCATCGCCGTCGATCCAGATCCTACCGTTCTGTCCTACGAATATACGGCAGTCGGTCATGTTCTTGATCATTTGTATCATTGAACCGCTCTTTCCGATGACCCTGGAGACTTTTGCGTAGGGTATCTCTACAATCTGACCACCCTCCAGTCTTCTGAGTCCTGAGTCGTTCATTGTCACTTGTATCTTCTTGCTTTCGTCGACCATCAAAACCTTCAACAATACGACGTTGCCGATGTTGAGGTATTTCGCTGTATCTCCGAATTCGACCCTCCACGGTACTTCATTGACATGAAGGGGCGCAGGATAGGGTGCACAGATATCAACCATCCAGTTGGATGAGCCTATATCGTTGATCACACCGATGACGGTATCTCCTGCAACAGGCATGTATTGTCCGCCCAGGGGAATGACGCTGATTCCGTTGGAGTTTATGTTTTTTACTCCCAATACGGAGGCGTATGTCTTGCCGTCCCTTACGTAGGTGTTCTCACCGGGCTTGTCACTGCTGTCATCCAACAGATCTCCGGGTACGACTACCTCGCGGGAGGGTTTGGCGTTTCTTCTTTCCATTTTATCACTTCTCAAATGTTATATTGTATTTGCTTAAGATACCAATTTGACATTGGCCGCGCCTTTTGTCTTGTCCTTAAGCTTGCTTGTAAGTTCTGTGATGAGTCCTGCAGGGATCTCCATGATCCCGATCCAGGAGCCGTCAGTCTGCCATTCTTCTCTTTCCACGATACCGAAATGAGACAATTCATCGAAGCATCTTCCATAATCATCGCCCTTCAGTCTGATGGCGACCTTGCTCTTCTCGAACTTAATCGGCAGTATCGGTCTTAAGAGATGCATAGCCTCTTCAACTTGTTTTTCCACTGATTTGAAAGGGTCTACGCGGAATTTTGTTTCTTCCAGGGCGAGTTCTATTCTTGTGGGAGGGTGCGGCAGTTTGGTTTGAGGATTTATCGCATTGGCAGCTATGTAGGTCACTATTTTGTGTCTTTTGACTTCGAGCATCTCTTTGCGTTGCTCAGCCGTGATCTGGACCTCGCCTTTGGCGATGATCTTAGCTGCAATTTCTGTAACATCTTCTGTGCCGAAGGCCTCTTTGACCTTTTCCTCGGTCGGCCTGGTTCCTTTTCTGGCATTGTTAAAGATGTCATTTACCGCCATGTACTCTTCCAGATTCACCTCTTTACCGTTTTTGATGAAATTCATCACAATCGGATCCAGAAGGATCTCAAAGGTTTCACCGTGCGTCTCAAGACGTGCGACGATGGCATCTTCAAGGTTTACCACAGAAATCACATACCTTCAAAGTTTTTCGATAAAGTTGTTCAGTTCCTTGTCGTCAAGTCTTCTGAAGGCTTTTTTCTTCTCTACCACGCCGACTTCGATGGTCTCTGCGGTAAGTTTATCTTCAATCGCTGCGGAAAGCGCTTTCAGTCCCAGGGACATAGCGTCTTTGTAGCTCATGTTGTCCTTGAATTCTTTTTCGAACATGTCCATGACAACTGGGCGGCCAGATCCAATGCTTCCTGCCTTATAGGCCACAAGTGCCCCTGATGGGTCGGTCTCAAAAAGATGACATCCAAGATCGTCTACCCCTGCCATGAGAAGGGCGGTACCGAATGGGCGTACTCCGCCATACTGGGTGTAATTCTGCTTGAAGTCGCAGATCTTTTTAACAAGCGCTTCAACGGTGATGTTCTCACCATATGTGATCTTGTGGACCTGTGCATCCTTTCTCGCTTGGTCAACGAGTATTCTTGCATCGGCGACGAGACCGGATGTTGCGCATCCGATGAATTCATCGATGTTATAGATTTTCTCGATGGACCTGGGTTCGACAAGCCTGCTGGAGACACGCTTGTCCACAATGAGGATGACACCGTCTTTGAATTTCAACCCGATTGTCGTTGTCCCTTTTTTTACGGCCTCACGGGCGTATTCCACTTGGAAAAGTCTTCCGTCGGGGGAAAAGACTGTTATTCCCCTGTCGTATGCCATTTGTCCTGGTTGCATAGTTAGTTAACTCCTTGTCTCTCTCGAACTCTGTTATAGAAAGGCAGTATATATGGGTTTACGTCGTGCCTTTCTTGCGTGCGTGAGGGCGTGTCTCTTTTAGTTTGGGATACCTTTCTCGAAGTGTCCTTAGGGTACCAGAGGTGCATAGTGACCGTGACATAGGGTCGGCTTTTTGAATAATCGTAGTGATATCATCCGTTTTGTCTGGAGAACACCTGACTATCGCCCAACCTGCGGAACATTGAATGATGTAGGGTGGGTCGTTTGGTGATGTGATAGAACGAAGTTTTGCTATCAGCGACTCTTTGTTGAAAGAAGTGTCCAAATTGAATGCAACATATCTTCTTCTGCCTCTTTTTTCCTTAACGACCATACCTCATGATACGCTATGGCGTTTAAACCGTTTTTCTTGCAATACCGATCTCGGAGCGGTATTCGGCACCACATTTGGGACATTCTGTTTCTGAAGTGTCCATTTGAGAGCCACAGATACATTTGAACGAATTGTCCTTGTTCG